>JAIRWN010000004.1 GCA_031268985.1 Holosporales bacterium | reverse complement strand
TTCAGAACAGAGGTCACATCAGAGGGAGTTGCTGGTGGTGCAGGTGAAGCCTTAGCTACCTCCCATGCTCCGGCTGAGAACAAAATGAACCTGCGAGTGCGAAGATTCACCACCAGATTTGGAATTATGATGTTGTTCTGAGACTGAAGTCCATTTTTGTGTTTGTCCAAAGGATAAGCATGTGATGCGGCTAAAAGTGTTCGTGAAGGTGCTTAGCGTACAACAAGCTGCCGTGAATGGCATGGAACGCTGGATTAGGTGGGACTGCAGGTGAAAGGGATGTTCTCTTAGTACCGTTGCCTCGTAGAAAATTGATTTCTCCGGCTTTGTTTGGCTTATTTAGAAACATGCAAAGATCAATCTGGAAGCAGATACACGCGCAGTTTCAGATTTTAAAAACAATCCCGGAAAAGCCGGAATGAGTCTCATTGACTTATGTGACAGCTAATAAACAACAAATAAATCGTATGTGGCTGTGCCGACAGTGTTTTAGGCGTTTGGATTCGCTGTATTTGAGCTTGAGCTTCTGAGATATTTCAGATTCCGCTGCGATTGCTTCTGGACAAACAAAAGTACTGCCAGTAACTTCAGAACGGAGGTCACATCAGCGGGAGTTGCTGCTAATGCGTTTGGTGCAGGTGAAGCCTTAGCTACCTCCCATGCTCCGGCTGAGAACAAAATGAACCTGCGAGTGCGAAGATTCACCACCAGATTCGGCGTCGTTATGCTGTTCTAACTTCGCTTTGAGGCGTTAGAAATGAAAGTAATTGCCAATATTTACGTGCCCAGTTGGGGATTTAGGCGCATAACTGCCAAGCGCTTGGCGTGCTAAGCAGCTTTTTTAGCAGATTTTGGTTAATGGTGTGACTACAGTTTTTGCCATAAAATTTTCCAATTATGGGCTTTCCTGCAAGCGAAAGGTCGCCAATGGCGTCAAGGGCTTTATGACGAACCATTTCGTCTTTGAAACGAAGACCGTTGGGGTTCATTATTTTTCCATTATCTATGACAACCGCATTTTCAAGCGACGAACCTTTAATTAAACCTTGATCTAGCAGCATTTTTACGTCTTTTAAAAAACCGAAAGTTCTGGCTGGAGCAATCCGGCTTATAAAAGCATCCGGGCTAAGATCCAAGCTTATCGATTGATTGCCTAGGCTTTCTTTAGACAGATCAAGCTCAACCTCAAGAGAAAGCATGTTTTTGTCGGAATGACTGATAGAGACGACTCGGTTATTATCCTGAATAGTTATTGAATCCAAAACTTTAATGTATTCTCTTTGATTGAATTGAGGCGAGAGCTCGGCCGATTTGATAAGTTCTGTAAACTTCAACGCGCTGCCATCGAAGATTGGCACCTCTTCGCTGTCCAATTCAATCAAAGCGTTATCAACGCCCATACTTTGTAAAGCGGCCATCAAATGTTCAACGGTTTTTATCATTACATTGTCTTTGGAGATACATGTGCACATTAGTGTGCCGGTCACTTGAGTCCAAATTGCAGGGACGCTGACGTTTGCAATATCCTCCCTGACGAATCTTATGCCAAAATCAACGGGGGCCGGATGTATGCGCAACCTCGCAGGTTTACCTGAATGAGTTCCTATGCCAGAGCAGGATACGCTGCGTTTTATCGTATTTTTAAAACTCATCTGCTAGCTAATATTTCTAATTTCCTACCGTCCTTCGATTCAAAACAAATCATGAAGATTGCGTATTAAAAGCAAAGATATCTTAATATTTTTGTTTTACATATGTTAGTATTTCGATATGTATCCGTTGAACTTTATTAATTAGTCAAAGATGACTTCTGACAGTTTGTTGAGAATATCCACAAAAAACCAATTCGGAAAGCCATGGTTGATCAAGGTTTTTTGCTTTCTCTCGTATATCGTTATTACGTCTTTTTTAACTTCGGCAACTGCGGCGCAGATTAAAGCCTATGCTCCGCCCAAGTACAGCGCGGTCGTAATTGACGCTGGAACTGGGCAAGTGATGTATGAAGAAAACTCGCAAGAGCAAGTCTATCCGGCCTCTCTTACCAAGATGATGACGCTTTTGCTGACATTTGAAGCCCTTAAAAGCGGTCGGTTATCGATGAATCAAACGATAAAAATATCTCGGCGCGCGAGTGTGCAAGCGCCAAGCAAACTGGGGTTGAGGCCGGGAGCAAAGATATCTATAAAAGATGCAATGCTTGCGATTGCAACAAAATCGGCTAATGACGTTGCTGTGGCCTTGGCGGAAGCTCTCGGTAAAACTGAAGAGAACTTCGCCAGATTAATGAGCAGAAAAGCCCGCAGTATAGGTATGATGGGCACGACCTTTAAAAATGCTTCCGGACTTCCGGCATACGGCCAAAAAACAACCGCCATGGATATAGCGAAACTTTCTATGCACTTGATAAAAAAATATCCCGAGTATTACAAATTGTTTTCAACCAAGGTGTTTAGTTACTATGGATGGCGGCACCGGAATCATAACGGCTTATTGTGGTCTAAGCGCGACGGTCTGCGTTATGATGGGATTAAGACCGGATACATAGGGATGTCGGGATTTAATCTGGCGGCATCAGCAATAAAAGATAATCGCCGTATGATCGCTGTCGTTATGGGAGGTAAGACGAGAAGAGATCGTGACAATCGGGTAAATTTACTTTTACAAGCAGCCTTTGATGGACTGTTTTGGCCTCAAGAATACAAAAGTGTCTACAGGCTTGGTAAGAAACCTCCTCAGTTTACGGTCAAAAATGACCCAATAGCTGAAATTATTGCAGTATCGATAAAACCTTCAAAGAAATCTCACGTTGAAAACGAAGAAAACGTACAGCTTTCCGAAATGCTGAACGGCCAAAAATACAAAAAGACTAAAAAGTGTCGCTCCTTTTCCAAAAGACAATATAAATTCAGAAGGCGAAAGGACAGACAAAAAAGCATTTAAAATTTCACGTACACCCGTGTATAGTTAAGCAAGCGCAAGTAAGGGTGATACCGCAATGTTTCTTCGTCAGAGTGCGAACAGGTTTTTATTTGTTTGTCTGGGGGGCTTAGGCATTCTTTCTGTCCTAGCGAACAGCCAGCAACCTGTAGTTGACGAGATTTCAACTTACGCAAACGATCAGCAAAAGTTAATTGAAGAATGCGCGTTTGCTACTATATCGACTGAGGCCAAGCAGGCCATAGTTATGGACTTCCTTACAGGGGCCATACTGTTCAAGAAGAATGCTTTCTTGAAAACAACTCCATCGTCGATGACCAAACTTTTGCTGATGTATGTATCGTTTCAAGCCATACAAGACCGGAATATTGATCTAAATTCGACAACCGAGGTCAGCGAGACTGCCTGGCGAATGCCCGGATCAAAAATGTTTCTTGAGGTTAGTAGAAAAGTAAGCCTCGAAGACCTTATTCGCGGAATTATTGTACAATCAGGCAATGATGCTTGTGTCGTCTTCGCCGAGAAATTATTCGGCTCAGAAGACGTATGCGTTCAGCATATGAACGCTGTTGCCGCCAGCCTTGGAATGCGCTCGTCGCAATTCAGAAACACTCACGGATTGCCTGACGACGATCATTTTTCTTCCGTCTACGATCTGGCCGTCCTTGCTTGCAAGTTTATCAAGGATTTTCCGCAATATTACCATTACTTTTCTGAAAAAGAGTTTACCTATTCAAATATACGTCAGTACAATCGAAATGCTTTGCTTTGGAGCAACATCGGGGTGGATGGCCTTAAAACTGGCCTGACCAGCGCTGGCGGATATGGCATCGTTGCATCCGCAGTCCGTAACGGAAGGCGGATTATAGTGGTCGTAAACGGATGCAAATCTGCTAAAAGTCGTTCGCAGGAAGTAAGGAAACTTATAGAATTTGGGTACAGTCAGTTTGCCAATCATGTTTTTGCTGATCAAAAAGGAAACTGTGGTCGTATAAAAGTAAAAATGGGGAAAAAGAAAACTGTCAAGTTGGCAGTTAAAGATAACACTCATGCAATTACGGTTCCAAGCAATTTACTGAAAAATATGAAAATCTCGGTGAGGCACAAAGAAATCTTTGCGCCTGTAAGGAAGGGAGACCAAATTGCCGTTCTAAAATTTGAGTTTAAAGAAAAATCTGGTTTGTTGTTTGAATTTCCGCTTGCTGCGGCAGAAGATGTTGAAGAATTGAATGTATTTGAAAGGCTGATAGAAAAAATTAAGCAATTCGCGTCGGGTATTTGGCCTGGCAGCTGAAAAATCTTTATGCGATCACATTAATGTACAGCCAATCGGCGTCGGAATTATGAATTCTACCGGAAAATTTATCACCCTAGAAGGAGGCGACGGCACAGGAAAAACCACTCAAATAAGGCTTCTCGTGGAATATCTTAATAGCGTTGGCATTAAAACCATTGCCACTAGAGAACCGGGAGGAACAGAGTTGGGGGAAAAGGTACGTCAGCTCCTAAGAAGTACAGCGGATCCGGTCAGCGATCCTTTGGTGGAGGTTTTGTTGTTTTTTGCCGCAAGAAGACAGCTGGTTAAGCAAATCATTTTTCCTGCGCTTCAAAGCGGAATATGGGTAGTGAGCGATCGATTTTACGATTCCTCGCTTATTTATCAGGGCGTTATGAAAAGCTGCTCGATCGAGCATATTATGAACATAAAGCATATCGTTATGGAAAATTTTGAACCGGATCTCACGATAGTTCTGGATCTTTCCGTTAAAGATATGCTTTACCGAATAAACCAACGTCAAGGCGGTAGGGATCTTTGGGACAATATGCCGCCTGATTATCACAAAAAAGTGCGTGACGGCTTTAAAAAACTTGCAAAAACGTTTTCTTTCAGAACGACAATTGTTAAAGCATCCGGGCCAGTTGATTTGGTGCAAAAGCGACTTAGAGACATGGTTCGCGAAAAGCTAATTTTGAAATAGCATGTTCCAACATTCCAGAGATGCCACTTTTTTTATCGGACATAAGCAACCTTTGGATATGGTTAAGGCTAATATAAACCAGCCGTCGCATTCCTGGATGTTTGAAGGAAGATCTGGTATAGGTAAAGCAACACTGGCATATCGCTTTATAAAATATATACTCTCAGACGAGAATAGTGGCAGAAATCTTGAAAAACTTGAAGTTTCACCACTTGACCGGATTCACAAATTAATTGGCAATCAGATACACCCAGACCTGACAGTAGTGGAATCCGATACCGAAATATCGGCCGATCTGGCACGTAAGGCAATATCCAGGCTTTACAAGCGACCGTCCATATCAAACTTCAACGTCTTGCTTATAGACGGTGCTGAAAAACTTAACCGCAGCAGCGCAAATATGTTGCTTAAGACTCTTGAAGAGCCGCCAAATCATGCTGTAATAATCTTAGTGTGCAACAGCAGCAATACCCTGCCAAAAACTATAGTGTCAAGGTGCCGCAGGATCGCCTTTTCAGCGCTTTCACACGAAGAGATCGGTAAAATCCTCAAGCGAATCGCTCCGGATATGCCTGAAAATGAAATTGGTAACCTTGCCATTATATCTAATGGATCTGTAGGCGATGCGGCGATTTTGTATGGTTTGGATAAAGACGCCGCCGATAAACTGGCGCTGTACAGATCTATGGTAAAGCTATTTAGCGAAAAGGCTTCTCTGAGCCGGATATGTGTAGAATTTTTTGCCCGAGAAATTGACGATGCATGGTTTTTTGTTCGTATTGTTTTTCCAAGGTTTTTTATGTTGCCATGTAACTATCTGATTGGGTTGGAACCACAATTGGCAACCAATGAAGAATACGTTTGGCTTAGAAACATAAACCCTTTGACTTCGGTTCAAACAGCGGTAAAGGCGTACAGTACTGCAATGTCGGTTTTAAGTGATACTGAAGCGTTCGATCTTGACAAAAGGGCCAGTCTGCTTATACTTCTGAACATATTAAGCGAATTTAACAAAGCTCTTTTGATATAAGGTCTTAAACCGGCATTACTTCGGCTGTTACCGTAAAATAATGGGATTCGCCGGATTGAGTGCAAAAAAATGTGTCAAGTTATTTAAGGTTAGTGCAAACGCAGTTCCGGATTGATTAAGAGAAGAGCTCATGCCGTCCTTAGGAAGGAAACTGCCTCAGTCTGGGGTCCCCGGTCTTAACCGGGGACGTCGCTAAAGCTACTTCTTAGTCAAGATCATAAGAAAATTATTCGCACACGATTCACCCGGTTTTAACCGCTGGGTTCTTGGCCACCATTCTTTTGAACCATCGGGTTTAATTTTTACAAACTCTATATCTGCTATTCTCTGCAATCCTAAGCATTGCAAAAATTCATCCTTATGTTTATTGAAGAAAATCGGCGTTATTGCGACAATCTTCGGCACTCCTCTAACGTCTTCAGCCGGAGGAACTTTTAAGAAATCAAACGATTCGAACGAGGTAATAGGCCTACTACCATCTTCGCATGTTTTATAAAAATACACATATTGTTTTCCTTTATAAGTCAATTTGAATTGATTGAAGGATCCGTCATCCAAGAACTGCTTTGAGGAACGGCCGGTCAATGCTATCTTGGGAAAGCCGTCTGTAACGATTTATCCGCCGGATTTAAGCAAAGAAAGGCACAGCTTGAAAGTTTTTGGAACAAAGCTGGAAAAACCTTCTATTAATACATACTTATACGGATGAGTCTGATCTGGGGCAAAAATTAAAGGGTCAAAAGAACCCACATCGCAATCAATGTCCGGCAGATAAAAAGTTTTCGTTACGCTTCTCTCGTTTGGGTTGGTGGCCCAATTTATTGTAAGGTAATCATATGGGTTAAGATATCTGCAGCAATCGTAGCCAAGTTCGAGTCCACCCCTTCCGGAACCAAAGATTGCAGTAGGCGGGATTCTTTTTTGTCTGGCGTATGCTAGGTATGACGCTGCATCGCGGAAATTTAACCTATTATCGCTCAGAAAATTGCTCGGAGGAATGCATTGGCTCCTTTTTACAATAGGGTTATATCTATTAAAAGAAGGGCGACGTTCTAGTACGACGCCGTGCTCATCAAGTTTCATATCGATAAGAACGCGCACAAGCGGATCAACTTCAGAATCAACCGACTCAGGCCTAATCGGCTGAGAAGCGATAACCGACTGGACACAAGCAGTACACATCAATATACAAAAATTTTTAGAAAGCATTTTCATCTTATCCCCCGTATTGACAATATATTAATCTTTAATATAGGGATAAAATTTGCTTTGTCAACAAAAATTAAATCATCCTTCCATTAAAATTATTTAGCATTACTTAAGAATGAGCATTCGGCTGTATGAGACAGTATTTCTTGACGGTAAAATTGTCTGTTTGGTTTTATCAATGGTTTGATCTTACTGGAACTCTTATAGCATGTTTGCCTTGGGATAAGGGCTACGTGAACGCGAATGACGTTGAGGCTTTCTGTAGTCCTTATTGCGTTATTTCTAACAGCTCGATCGTCTCAAAAAAAATGAGATCTTTTGTTGTATCTAACAGGGTGGCAAGTTTATAATAGCAGAGTCAAAGATTTAGCAAAATGACCCTTTTGGAAGAGAAGTTGGAATGGACAGAGACGCTAACACAGATTCAGTTAAGAAATATTTCTATGTAACCACGCCGATATACTATGTAAATGATGTTCCTCATATAGGGCACGCCTACACTTCAGTTGCTGTAGATGTAATCGCGAGGTTTAAAAGAATGGATGGTTGCTGCGTCAAATTTCTGACCGGAACCGATGAACATGGGCAAAAGATCGCTCGAGCCGCCGGCAAGGCCGGAATGCCGCCCAAAGATTTTTGCGATTGTGTGTCTGGCAATTTTCGTGACCTTACGAAAGCGCTTCACCTGAGTAACGACGACTTCATAAGAACTACAGAACCCAGGCATATGGCCTCCGCTCAAGCCTTATGGAGGCAGCTTGAAGCAAGCGGAAACCTTTATCAAGGAACATATGCCGGCTGGTACAGCACGCGAGATGAAGCATTTGTCGGCAACGATGAAGTAAAGGACGGTCTTGCCCCTTCCGGAGCTCCGGTGGAATGGGTTGAAGAAGCCGGTTATTTTTTTCGATTATCTGATTGGCAGGATAAACTTTTGGCTTTTTACGACGCCCACCCGGAATTTATCGCGCCGCAGTCCCGACGAAACGAGGTTGTAAGTTTTGTGAAATCCGGCTTAAGAGATCTGTCCATATCGCGATGCTCGATATCTTGGGGAATTTCGGTTCCGGGCGACCCTAAGCATGTCATGTACGTGTGGATTGACGCGCTTGCAAACTATCTATCAGCGCTTGGCTATCCGGAAACTAGCGAAGAATTCTTAGAATTTTGGGCACAGTCGTTGCATGTGGTGGGGAAAGATATCATAAGATTTCATGCGGTATATTGGCCGGCATTCTTAATGGCTGCCGGGCTTGCTCCGCCTAAAAAAGTGTTTGCGCATGGGTGGTGGACTAATGACGGGCAAAAGATATCAAAATCTCTTGGTAACGTGATTGATCCCCATGATCTGATGAACAAGTATGGGCTCGATCAAGTCAGGTATTTTTTAATGAGAAATATGCCGTTTGGAGAAGACGGCAACTTTTCTGACGGGCTAATAACCGGTCGAATCAACAGTGATTTAGCGAACGATCTTGGCAACACGGTTCAAAGAGTGCTGACGATGGTTGGCAAACTTTCCCGAGACAAGATCGCTTATGCTCAAGATGATTTAGCTCAGGAAGATCGGACATTACTTAAAATGGGATACGGATGCTTGAATGATATTCGTCCTATGTTCGACGAACTGTCGTTCGAAAAAGTGTTAAAGAGGATTTGGAATCTTATATACGATATAAACAAATATATAGACCATCAAGCGCCGTGGTTATTGGACAAAACCGACATTGAACGTCTGAAAGTCGTGCTTGCCGTACTGGCAGAAGCGGTATTCCTGACTGCGCTGTACATAAGGCCGTTTATGCCGGGAACGGCTGATAAAATTTTCGATATGCTTAACGTTGACAATGATTTGCGTTTTTTCAAAAGCGTTGGCGTTAAAAGAAACTTCAACGGTCCGTTTCCAAAGCCTATCGCACTGTTTCCGAGGATGTAAGTCCGCACGAACAGATTTCTGAGAAAAACTTAAGATCTTAAGATACAGATATTGTTTCTTCGGTTACCGTTTCATCCCGTGAGGATATTGTGTCTTTAGAGCCGCTTTTTTGTCGATAATCTGACATTGTTTGTTTAACTTCTTCTGCAGGAACTCCGCTTGCCAGTAAAATAGCCTCGGCCAATTGGAGGCTTGGATCCAATATCTCAGGAGTTACAACGTTTACTCCGGCTTGCTTTAGCGTTTTTACAAGATCTGATCCATAAGAACGAACCCATACTTGCAACCTTGGGAAATTACGCAACAACATTAAGGCCGTACGGGACGATGAAGTATGGCTTTCAAGGGTTACCACAACAAGTCTCGCTTCTTTTACGCACAACAAATTAAAAACCTCGCTTCGCCGAGCGTCGCCAAAAAACACAGGCAACCCTTTGGCTCGAGCTGCGCTAACCCGAGCCATATTAAAATCAATTGCAACAAACTGAATTAGATGTTGAGCAACAACGGTCGCAATTGCCTGACCAACGGCGCCAAAACCGGCAATTATTACGTGATTTTCCAGCTTTTCGTCGCTGCTAAGGATGGATTGAACTGAGGTTTTCGCACTGTGATTGTCTATCGCATCTCCGATAATCCTGGCGATCATAGACAGTAACGGGGTGATGGCCATAGATACCGAAATCGCCAAACACATAATTTGCTGCTTTTCCAAACTTATAAGCCCGGCTTTCATGGCAGGCAGCATTAAAACAAAAGCAAACTCGCCGCCTGTACAAAGCAACGCCGCAGCACGTATGGAAGAAGACTTTATCAGACCAAAAAGCCTGCACAAAATGAATATGACGGCAAATTTTATAAGGATAATAGAACCCAGCGCTTTTACCACGCTATAAAAATAGTTATACAAAATTTTGAAATCTATTGACATGCCAACCGTTGTAAAGAACAGCCCAAGCAATAATCCTTTAAATGGCCTGATGTCTGCTTCTATCTGATGCCTATATTCCGTGCCGGCAAGAAGCATGCCGGTCAAGAATGCGCCGAGCTCCATGGATAGCCCGATGGACAAAGTTGCGGATGCAGCGCCAAGCACGATTATGATTGTCACGGCCATAAAAGTCTCGGATCCAAGTTTAGACGTCCATTTATATATCGGTCTTAAAGCCTGACTCCCGATTGATAGTAATATTATTAAGACAGTCAATGCTTTAACGACTGCAATGATACTGTTTGTAATGTTTATCGTCCCACCGGGGATTGCCAGCGGGATCAAAGCGAGCGCTAAAACTACGGCAAGATCTTGAAATAAAAGCACGGCAAAACTCGCTTTACCATGCTGTGCGGCCAGGTCTCCGTGATCGTTTAATATCTGCACTGCAACTGCGGTTGATGAAAGCGATATTGAAAAACCAAAAAGCAAAGCCTCATGCAATCTCGATTCTTTGAACAAAAACAACAAACTGCCGTATGCTGCAGACGTCAATATCACCTGAAGCGATCCAAGGCCAAATGCATAAGTTTTTAATGCTTTAAATTTTTCTAAAGGAAGCTGAAGACCGATTGTAAACAGTAAGGACACTACGCCGAAATGAGCCGCAGTTTCAGCGAATTCACTGTTCGATATGACGCCAATGCAATTCGGTCCTGTTAAAGCGCCGGCAACCAAATAACATAACACAGAACTAATATTGAATTTTTTAGACAAAGCTGCAATCAGAACAGCAACGACCAAAAACGCTATAATTTCCAGCGAAAACAAATCCGAAACCTATAAAACACTAAAAACTTTTACAATAATACCCGCACTTGCGTATTATTTCATCAAAAACCTGAAAAATTCGCGATTTATTCTTGGTTTTTATCAACGCTGAATTTTAAGGCAACGGTCTGTTCCGCTTAAATCTTTAAAAACTTGTTTTACAGAACAATCATTGTCTTCAAAAATTATTTTTACGCTTTCAGCTTGCCCCATACCTATTTCGATGAAAGCTGCGCCGATTTGCGGATCCAGCAGTCCCCTAATGATTTTGGCAATTTCCCTGTAGCATGACAGGCCGTCTTCTCCGCCATTAAGCGCAATATGCGGATCAAAACCTTTTACATTTTTTGATAATTCTGCAATGTCCCTGGTAGGGATATAGGGCGGATTGGCTACAATTATGTCAAATTTGCTTGCTAGCATTTCGCCCCAACTGCCGCAAATAAAGTTTGCTCTGTCAATCACTCCGATTGATTTGGCGTTTCTTATCGCGGCATTTAAGGCATTTTGAGACACATCAACGCCAATCCCATAGGCGCATTTTATCTCTTTTAGCAAGGTTAAAAGCAAACACCCGCTTCCAGTTCCAAGATCCAGTATTCTAGCATTGGGTCTTATGAAGTGGTTTAATACGGATTCTATTATAACTTCGCTGTCCGGACGCGGATCTAAAACGTCTTTGTTCACATAAAACTCATTTCTCCAAAAATACCTTCTGTTAAAGATTTTTGAAACGGGCTCGCCCTGTACCCCTCTTTTCAAAGCAGCCAAGTATTTGTTTACTTCTTGGACAGAAAGAATTTTTCTCTTATTAAGAAAAAGCTGTTTAATATCTATTCCGGTAAGATACGAAAGCAGATTCTTGGCAAAAAACTCAGCGTCATCCTTAAAATTGACTATAGATAAAATATCTCTGGCTATTTTCAGGGCCGTATTTAAATGCATAGGAAGTTTGAAGAAAATGCAGCTTTAACCAGGCTACTAAATTTTGTTTTTGGTTAACAATTGTTTTTAGATTTGATTTAGAATGTTGATTGAGATTTTTTTCCGTGTTATGTTATCGAAAGCCTGCGTTAGTTGGGTTCAGGCCAAAATGAGGTTGAACGTGAAGCAAGGAATACATCCTGATTATCATGATATCACTGTTGTTATGACAGACGGATCTTCATTTAAAACAAAAAGCACATGGGGCAATCCGGGAGATACGATGCGTTTAGATATAGACTCGAAGTCGCATCCAGCCTGGACAGGCGTTAGGCAGTTCGTTGACAGCGGCGGTCGTCTGGCAAAATTCAAAGGAAAATACCAAAATTTTGGTATTAGGACGTCGTAATTTATAAATTTAGTTAATTGAAATGATTATTCATAAATCGGCCATTAAGCGCGCAAGACAAAACTTAAAAAGAAACAATAAAAATAGAGAGCGTTCCAGTCGTATAAGAACTATTCTGGCCAAATTTAACGGGACGATCTCTTCCGGACTAAAAGAAAATATAGTCGAAGATCTTCGCAACGTGCAGTCTGAGCTTATGATTGCCGTAAATAAGGGAGTTATAGTCAAAAAAGCCGCGGCTCGCAATATTTCTAAGCTAACAAGAAAGGCAAAATCTGTGCTGGGATAATTCTTGAAACCTAGTTGGTTTCCTTTGTGTTTTTGTTTCTATAAGGGTATTCAAGTATGTCGGTTAGTAATGTTCCCTTTTTGGCTAACCACTGGTCTGAGGTATGCAAAAAACTTAAAGGGGAACTTGGCAATGCTGCGTTTGTGAGCTGGATTAAACCGCTTCTGCCGTCACATTACAATGATGATAAAAGCGGAGTCATTTTGACCGCCCCGAGCCATTTTATTCGTGATTGGGTCTGTAATAACTATATCGAACAGATAAAGTTAGCCTTTGCCAGCGTAGACAACCGTATCGATGATTTAGAAATCGTAATATCAGAAAATGGTAACGCTGGTGCTTCAGGAGAAGCAGATTCTGAGCTCTATGATTTTAGCAAATCTGATCCGAGCTCTGCGTTTGTAGAAAATCTTGGCTCCAAGCTGGACAAACTTCTGACTTTTGATAATTTTGTTGTCGGCAAACCGAATGAGCTTGCTTACGCGGCGGCTCGTCGCGTTGCCGAAGCGGACAGCGTCGCATTTAATCCGCTGTTCATTTACGGCGGAGTAGGCCTTGGAAAAACGCACCTAATGAACGCGATTGCGTGGCATATAAAAAAAGCAACGCCTTGGCGCAAAGTTATATATCTATCCGCTGAAAAATTTATGTATCGTTTTGTAAAAGCGGTAAGGTTCAGGGATACGGTCGCTTTTAAAGAGCAATTTCGGTCAGTCGACGTTCTGATGATCGATGATATACAGTTTATATGCGGAAAAGACTCTACTCAGGAAGAGTTCTTTCATACTTTTAACTCGCTTGTGGACAATAACCGGCAAGTGATTGTTTCTGCCGATAAGTCTCCATCAGATCTCGAAGAAATGGAAGAACGAATGCGATCTAGGTTGGGCTGGGGGCTTGTCGCCGATATTCATCCCGCGAATTATGAGTTACGCTTAGGAATTCTGCAATCCAAAGCCCAGCTTTTTAAAGTTAAGGTGCCAAAGGAAGTTTTGGAATTCCTCGCCCATAAAATTACGTCGAATATACGAGAAATGGAAGGAGCGCTTAACCGCGTGGTTGCAAGCTCGACTTTGATAGGAAACGAAGAGATAAGTATCGATATGACTATGCGCGTATTGAAAGACTTGCTGCGAGCTAATAATAAGAAAATAACAGTTGAAGATATTCAAAGAAAGGTCGCCGATCATTACTCGATCAGACTTTCGGACATTCATTCTCCCAAGCGAAATATTCATATTGCTCGCCCACGGCAGGTTGCGATGTACTTTGCAAAGCAGATGACTACGACTTCTTTGCCGGAGATAGGAAGAAAGTTTGGGGGGCGAGATCATACAACAGTGATTCACGCTGTAAAAAAGATCGAAGAACTTATGGTGACTAGTCCAGAAATTGCGGAAGATGTACGTCTTCTCCGTTGCATGTTGGACCGTGATTAATTAAAAACAGTAAAGAGGGAGACATGAAAATTAAAATGACAAAGGTGAATTTGCTGCAGGCTATGTCGCATGTGTGCGGCGTAGTAGAGCGCAACCCAACGCTGCCTATACTGTCGCATTGCTTATTGTCAGCCTCGGAAGACAAAGTCAATTTCTCTTCTACGGATCTTGATCACTCGGTTGCTAGCTTAATTCCTGCTGAAGTGGAACGCGATGGAGAAGCAGTAATCCCGGCTATGACTTTGTACGAGATTTCAAAAAAAGTGCCTGCCGATGTTCCTGTTGAAATAGATTTTAAAAACAACCAAGTTAACTTAACCTTCGGAAAAGCAAAATACACCTTACAGTCGCTTTCTAGCGACGAATTTCCTCCTATCCCACAACCACATAGAATCAGCAGGTTTGAGATTTCGGCCATTCAATTTATAAAGCTGATAGACACCACTAAATTTGCCATGTCTATTGATGAAACAAGGTACATGCTTAACGGCGCTTACTTGCATATCATTAAAAACTCACTTGAAAAAAAATGCTTGAGAATGGTTGCAACTGACGCCCACAGGTTGTCTATGTCGGAAATATCCAATCCTGATATCGAGGCAATTGAGAATTTCAGCGGTATAATTTTGTCTCGTAAAACTATCGTTGAATTGAGGCGCCTTATGGAAAACGAGACTCCAGAGTCGGTTGCAGTCACGTTGGATAAATCGCTGGTCAGTTTTCAAGTGGGTAAGGTTACTCTTACTGCCAGAATTGTTGAGGGAAACTTTCCGGACTATGTGCCGGTTATTCCGGAAAAACGGGACGTATTTTTTACCGTTAAAAAGCAGGAATTTGTTGATGTTATTGGGCGCGTTTCAATCATTGCTGGAGACAAAGTCAAGCTGATCCGTCTTGATTTAACGGCTGGGCGTCTTCAAATATCCTCCAACAACGAGAATTTTGGCAGCGCAAGCGATGAAATAGATGCAGAATACAAGGGCGGCCCTTGGTATGCAGGCATTAACAGCAAGTACTTGCTTGACGTAGCCGGTCAAATAAATTCCGGTGTCATGCGGTTTTATATACAAGAATCAGTCGCGTCGATACTGATTGTTGATCCGTCAGACAACAGCAGTCTATTTGTGGTTATGCCAATGCGTGTGTGAAAATATAGTTATGTGGTCTGTTGTCATGCGGTGCCCACGTTAAGGAAGGATAGGCTTTCTATTTCTGTTCGTCTTTATGTTCCTTGCCATATGTATACTTTGCGGGAACAAAACAGCAGAAAAAAATTTTTCGGTTATGCCGATCTGTAGATTAAATACCGAATTGCCATCGTCGTCTTGCCGCCGCTCCGGCAGTGCACAATATCTTATCGGAGTCCGGATTAAAACTGCTTTTCTAGCCTTACTATTTGGCGCAAAAAAACACTTCAGGACGGTTGATGAATGAAGTAATACGGAAGGAAAGTCTGAGCGGTCAATCAAATACAATAAAATTGTATTATCGATAACATCAAACAATTATGATTTGCTTTTGACGCCAGCCATTTATTAGGGCGCAGA
Organism: Holosporales bacterium; assembly: GCA_031268985.1. Lineage (GTDB taxonomy): Bacteria > Pseudomonadota > Alphaproteobacteria > UBA3830 > JAIRWN01 > JAIRWN01. The sequence continues at coordinate 6,666 of JAIRWN010000004.1, read as the reverse complement.
GATAAAAGAGCTGGAATGTCGCATAATCAGAAAAAGATGAGACCAGGAATATAACGGTTACGTTCATTGAACCGAAACCTACTTTGTTTCAAAAGCCTGCGTCTATTTGGCTGAGGATTGCTTAAATTGAGGCAAAAGGATAACAAAACAAGTGGTTCCATCATCTTTTGATTTGCAAGAAATAATTCCCCCGATATTTTTGACTATCAGGTTACAAAAATGGAGGCCAAGCCCAGCTCTCGTTTCAGGTTTCGTTGTAAAAAACATGTCAAAAACGTGCTCTCTAATATCATCTGAAATACCAATGCCGTTATCTTGTATTGTTATGCTGTTAAATAAGGTTTCTGTGGAGCTAAAAATCTCGATTTTTCCATCAAAAATCTCATCATGTCCTCTCTTTTCCATGATAGACTCCCGAGAGTTTTTAAGCAAATGAACAATCGCAGAGAAAAACTTTTCCTTATTGCATTCTATAGTAAAGTTTTTTCCTTCATCCAGCATTATTCTCACGGGATCATTATCATAAGCGGCAGAAAAGTATTTTACGACGTCGCGAAGTAGGTCGTTGACATTAAAATATTCTTTCTTGTCTTCTCCTGAGCTTGACTCGTTCTGTGTGTACGCAAGCATTGAGTCTATAGACAACAATGAAGATTTTATATCGTATTCGATGGATTCAAAGGCTTTTACAAAAATATACTGTGAATTCGACACATTTGGCTCTCTAACCTCCATGGCCACAGTTTTATGGCGACTGTTTAAATACAAGACCAAGTTTTTCGAGATTAAAGAGAGCTCTTTTTCTATGCCTATAACTGATGTTTTTATTTGATGAGTCAGCAAATCAGAAATCGCCAGCAGGCTCCTTATGCGATCTCGATTTCGCGTTTCTTTTTCTCTGTTGAACAGACAAATAGGGACAAAAGCAAAGACAAAAACGTAAAGTAAAATATGCACAGTATCCCGATTGCATGATATTTCAGCTACTTCACCCCAAAAATAGTAAGAAAGCCGCCCCAAAAGTATTCCGATTGTAAATAGGCAACAAAACATCACCCAATCGACCAATAAGCTCAACAAAAATGAACTTATAACCATATTCAAAATCCACATAATTTCAAAATTATGCCCGAGCAACATATAAGTTGTATAAAATGGTAAACAGAGCATAACTGTAAAACACCAAAAAATAGCGTAATATTTTTTATTATTGTCAAACAATACTTTCCATAATATTAATGTCATACATGAAATCCAAGCCGAATTTCTTAAGCATAAAGCAAACAAGTTGTGAATATTCATGTCCGACCACATGAAGTAGGGAATGGCATAATTAATCGCGCCAAACACTGCAAATAATGTCGAATACCCTGGGTTATTTTTTATAACTCGTCCGCGACGGAATTTTTTCATGCTACCCTATCTTTCAGGCTATAACTGAAAAGTTTTTATCACCCAATATGCGTTTACTATAACATGGCTAACCAATTATAAGAAAATCTTTCAAACTTATCTGCGAAACAGATAAGGCTTACACCTTTAATAACGTATTCTACCATGTGAACTTTGCAAAACTCAGTGTGCAGCAACGAGTTTTCGGCTTGTAAAGATACTGTCAACCAAACCAAAATTTATGGCCTCTTCAGGCGAAAGGAAGTTGTCGCGATCCATAGCGCGCTCAATGGCTTCCAGCGATTGACCCGTATGCTTCGCATATATATTGTTGATACGCGCCTTCGTTGCAAGAATTTCTTTAGCGTGAATTTCAACGTCTGACGCTTGGCCACGAAAGCCGCCGGACGGTTGATGAATCATGATGCTGGAATTTGGCAAGCAGCGCCTTTTTCCTTTTGTTCCGGCAGTAAGCAGCAAAGATCCCATAGAAGCGGTCTGTCCCATGCAAATAGTCACAATATCTGGCTTGACGTACTGCATAGTGTCATATATAGACAATCCCGACGTTACCACGCCTCCTGGCGAGTTTATGTATAAAAATATGTCCTTGTCCGAATTTTCCGCTTCCAGAAATAGAATTTGCGCGCATATAAGCGAAGCCATATCGTCTTCGATTTCACCAGACAAAAATATTATTCGCTCTTTCAGCAGGCGTGAATATATATCAAAAGACCGTTCGCCACGGCTCGTTTGTTCCAAAACCACAGGGATCAGATGATGTGCCGTAGATTTGTCCATGTTCAAGCTCCTTCTCTAACGTTTTCTTTGGAGAACTTCCTAACTTCTGTTGGCGTAACAATCGCTTCAATTGTCTTAGCTTTTGATACTATGAACCGTATTACTTTATCTTCAAAAACCGAGACTTTTATGCCGTTAAACATCGAATTGTTCGACATGCAGTATTTATACATAGTTTTGCTGTCCATGCCGTATTCTTTGGCTGATTTATCAATGGCGTTTTTTATTTCAACAGGCTGGACGGAAATCTTGTTTGTTTTGCCCACCTCGCTCAACATAAAACCAAGTTTCGTGCGTCTTTTGGCAATATCTTCATATTCTTGACGAAGATTTTTTTCCTCTTTCTCGGACACTTTCTTCCCTTTGGGCGCAAGTTCTTGTGCTCGTGTCCATAATTTCTCGAATTCATCATCGACGATCCTCTGAGGAACGTCAAAATCACATTTTTTGGCAAGCCAATCCAAAACCCGGCGTTTTACTTCAAGCCAAGATATATCAGTATAGTTTGCTTCTATATCTTTGGAAACCGAAGACTTAACCTGCTCTTCGGTTTTACCGGTCGATTTGACAAGATCTTCGATACTTTTAAATTCTGAGCGTAACTTTATCCTCTTTATCGTCACTCTATAATCAACTTTCATTTCCGCAAACTTATGCCCCTTTGGAAGTTTGATTGTAAACTGAACCTTGTCTCCAACTTTTTTGCCGCGAATGTTATTGTCAAATTCTTGCCCATATTCATTGTGACCAATTACAGCCTTGGCGTCGCTGAATTTTTGAGGTTTTTCACTTTTTTTGTGAGGATAAGTAGCGCAAGAAAATTCGACCAAATGCCCATTCTTTATGCTTTCTCCATTCGACGCGGTAATCCAATTGGGAAAGGATTTTTTGAATTCCTCCAGCGACTTATTTATATCTTCTTCGCCAACTTTGACTTTATAGATAGTAACCTCAAGATTAGAAAAATCCGGAATTTTAACTTCCGGCAGTACTTCAAGCCCTACTTTGACCAAAAAATCACCGGAGTTTTCGTCGTATTCCGGATTAATCTTTGGCTGCAAGGTATAGTCGACGCGGAACTGTTTGACTATCTCGTTTACTGATTTTCTAGTATTTTCCTCAAGTTGATCGGCTAAAGCCTTGTTGTAGTAATAATGTTTTACGACGTCAAAGGTAGCCTTCCCCGCTCGAAATCCATCCAATTTTGTTTTTTCGCATATTTTCTTTAGGCGATCATCGACCTGTTCGCCAATCAATCTAGAAGAAAACGTAACATGATAAACCCTGTGAAGCCCGTCTTTGCTTTTTTCAACAACTTCCATCGATTAAAACCTTACTAATCCTGGTGCGGACGGAGGGACTTGAACCCCCACGACTTAAGTCACTAGATCCTAAGTCTAGCGTGTCTGCCAATTCCACCACGCCCGCGTAAAAATTACTTAACAATAAGCATAATAATAAACGGTAAAGATAAATTTTAAAACTTATAACCGGGATCCACTATTACGACTTCGTCTTTATCGTTCCATCCGAGAATTTTTCTGATTTGCTCGTCCAGCAGATCCGGGTCAAGAGAGTTGCTCCTTAGTCTACTCACTTTATTTTCAAGAGAAGAGTTCTCCTGTTTCAAGGCGTCAAGGCGACCGTGGAGAAGTGTAAGTTTATTGTTTACTTGCCGCCACGAAAATACGCCTCTTTTGCCGTAAAAAGCATGGTAAATAAAATAAACCGCCACCCCGGAAAACAGAATAGGTAACACAACTTTTCTGACAGGGTGGTTAAATACGCGATAACTCATAATTAACGCCTCTTGACTACACTATCAATTGCTTTTAGAGAGATTAACAACTTCTCCATGTCTTCTAAACTCAACATATTCGCGCTGTCACAAGGAGCCGAGTCGGGATTATCGTGCACTTCAAGAAACACTCCGCCGATTCCTGTCGCAACTGCGGCTCGTGACAAAGTTGGGACAAATTCGCGCTGCCCTCCGCTTTTGTCTCCCATCCCACTCGGGATTTGGACTGAATGCGTTCCGTCAAATATAGCCGGATATCCTGTGGTCGACATAATCTGTAACCCTCGCATGTCAACGACCAAGCTGTTATAACCGAACATCGACCCGCGTTCGCACAACATAATATTATTGTTGCCGGATTTTTCTATTTTTTTTATTACCTGAGTCATATCCCATGGGGCCAAGAACTGACCTTTTTTTATGTTAATAGGTTTCTTTGTTTTGGCTGCGGCTACTAACAGATCGGTCTGGCGACACAAAAATGCGGGGATCTGAAGCATATCAACAACTTCAGCAATAGCATCGCACTGGCTTGGCAAATGCACGTCCGTCACGATCGGACATCCCAGCTCAGATTTAATTTCTTTAAATATCTCAAGCGCCTTATCCAATCCAACGCCTCTGCCAGAGTCAATACTGGTTCTGTTTGCTTTATCGAACGAACTTTTAAACACAAACTCGAATCCAAGCTTTTTCGTCGCTTTACACAAGCGCTCCGCCATAAACATGGCGTGATCGCGGCTTTCAACAACGCAAGGCCCCAGAATCAAAGCCAAAGGAAGCTCGTTTCCGAATTTCACGTTACCTACGCTTACAATGTTTTGCCTATTATTTTTCATTATTTGCAGATGCCGGCTCAATAAAAGAAACGTCGTAGAGCAGATCTTCACAGCCATCCCGAATTGCTATCGGCTCAGTTTCAAACAACATCTTCTCGTTTGGCAGCAGACTCTTGCGCGCAAACCTATATACAATCCGCTTGATCATACGCCCCCCCCCTTTAATTTCGACTTTTGCAGGTTGCGACGTTTTTTCTTCCGTCTGCAGAGGAGAAAGATTTGTTTCTAGATCAGTTTCCGTTCCACTTCCATCGACCTTGGTCGTTATATTCAGCGACGCATCTTCAGACTCAGACGTACTTGCCACTGCTGCTGGCGGAATTTCAGGGGCTGAGTTATTGCCTAACAGGGTTACAATTGCACCGCTCAATTCGATATTAGATTCGTACACAGAGCCCACTTTTTCTAACAGCAAGGCGTTTCTGAGGTTGTTGCTAGATTTTGACTCAACAGATTTTGGTACTGAAGGCTCTACGTCCTGATAGATATTGCTACGCTTGGACTTTCTCAAAATATTTACTTCTATCTTGGGAAGCAATTGTTCCAATCCGGATTTGTTAAGAATGCGTCCTTGAATGGTTATATATTTTACTCCATCAACGGTTTTCTTTTTTGCGACCAGACCGTTTACTTTTATGCTCCCATCAGAAGACGAGAAACGCGCGCTTTTAAACTCGCCACAAAACGTTTTTTCGCTTGAAACACAAGAGCTTGAGTTCGGACAGGAAAATCGGCCGTTTTTCAGCAAAAAATATCCACCCAAAACACATGCCGAAAACACCATAATCCATATGATCAAGCCCCCGATTCTACTCAGGCAGCAACACTTTTTAGAGCGCTTTGTCAAGCATTGCTTGTGGGTTTTTAAGGCTTTTTCAGTTGATCCCAAATCGCTATTACTGACGCGCCAAACATTTCCGCAAGCCTTGCATCTCACCTTGCGGCTATGGCCGAGGTTGTCGGGATTTACTCTGTATTTTTTTCTGCAACCAAGGCAAACGATTATCATATTACCGCTTACAATTCCTTACAGTTTATTTATAATCTGAATGTTGAGGTTTGTAAATCTTATGGATAGCGACCGCTTTCTGCCTTTTTAAAATATTCTGCAAATTGCTTTTAGTTGAAGCGCAGAGAGGCTACAAATTTCACAGTCCTCCCCAAGCCCAGAGTTCCAGCGCCTAGTCCAAAAACAACATCCGCCGACATAACATCCATCTCTAAATTGACGGGGCAATACTTGTCCAGAAGTAAACGGCAAATCTAGACGTATGAAACGTCGTTAACAACACAATTTACCTATCAACAGTATATGAGGCTGACGCTCATTCCGGCTTTTCCGGGATTGTTTTTAAAATCTGAAACTGCGCGTGTATCTGCTTCCAAATTGATCTTTGCATGTTTCTAAATAAGCCAAACAAAACCGGAGAAATCAATTTTATACGAGGCTCAGTATTGAGGGAATGTTTCCACCTGCAGAGCCCCCCACCTAATCCAGCGTTCCATGCCATTCACGGCAGCTTGTTGTACGCTAAGCACCTTCGCGAACACTTTTAGCCGCATCACATGCTTATCTTTTGGACAAACACAAAAAATGGACTTCAGTCTCAGAACAGCATAACGATACCGAAGCGTGTGGTGAATTTTTTGTAACGCAGGTTCATTTTGCTCTCAGCCGGAGCATGGGAGGTAGCTAAGGCTTGAGAGGCTGCACCAAACGCATTAGCAGCAACTCCCTCTGATGTGACCTCTGTTCTGAAGTTACTGGCAGTACTTTTGTTTGTCCAGAAGCAATCACAGCGGAACCTGAAACGCTTCAAAAACTCAAGCTCAAAT
>JAIRWN010000033.1 GCA_031268985.1 Holosporales bacterium | reverse complement strand
TGATTGCGTTGGAGATATAGATCTAGCGCATGGATTGGATATGCTTTTACGCCAATCTCTGAAAAATTGGATGGACGCAAATCTTCCAAGCATCGTAGAACGCATAGTTGAGAAAGAAATTTCAATCCTTATGGCAAAACACAAAAAGTGAAGCCTCTGAAAAAATTGCTGAAATTTGTATAAACTAAGCAAATTCATAAGCAATTGAAACTGATTTTACGGTCATTTGCTTAGCTTGCACATGATGCTGTCCAACATGGATAGCGAGTCGAACTTAATTTGAATATAGCCGTTTCCTTTTGGCGAAGAAAAGTTTATTTTTGTTTCTGTATTTAGCAGATTCTCTAATCTTGATTGGAGTTCTGTAATTTCTGGATCTGCTTTTTTGCTTGTTGGACGCGCTTGCTTTTCAGTGTTTTTGGTCAATCGCTCTGTTTGTCTGACATTTAAATCATTAGCTATTATTTTTTTCGCTATATTCTCGGCGTTTTGATTACCGATAAGCGCGCGGGCGTGTCCAAAACTTAATTTACCATCTGTCAAATAAGTCTTAATCGACGCTGGAAGCGTCAAAAGTCGCAGCATATTTGCTATGTGCGGGCGACTTTTCCCGCTGAATTTGGATATTTGTTCTTGCGTATATTTAAATTCGATCATAAGTTGATTGTATCCTTCAGCTTCTTCTATTGGATTAAGGTCTTCTCGTTGAATATTCTCAAGTAAAGCTGACTCAAGCATTTGGGAATCGGACAAGTTGTTGAAAATTACGGGAACTTCTGCCAACCCGGCTCTTTGAGCCGCTCTCCATCTTCGTTCACCGGCGATGATCTGACACGACTCGGATGAATCTATTTTTCTAACTATAATGGGCTGTAGTATTCCTTTTTCCTTTATTGACTGTGATAACGACTCCAAAGCCTCATCGTCAAAGTTTTTTCTTGGTTGAAACCTACTGGAAGCAAGAAGCTCCGTTCTTACCATCATTACTGTTCCGTTATTTTTTAAAGAATTGTCTCCTTTGTGCATATCGGCGTTACTGGTATCCCGGAAAAGTTCGGCCAGCCCTTTACCAAGAGTTTTTGGCATTTTACCCCCTACTTGTTTTATTTAAAACTTCTCTTGCAAACTCAATGTAAGCTTGCGACCCTTTACAATTATGATCATACAGCAGCACCGGTTTACCGTAAGATGGCGCCTCGCTTAATCTAACATTTCTGGGGATGAATGTGGAAAATAGGTATGCGGGGAAAAACTTTCTAACTTCCTCAACTACATTCAGGTTTAAAGAGTTTCTTTTGTCGAACATGGTGATTAAAATCCCCAATATACCAAGGTTAGGATTTAAAGACATGCGCACTCTTTTTATACTGCTTACCAGTTGGGCAAGCCCTTCCAATGCATAAAATTCACTTTGCAGAGGTATTAAAGCATAATCCACCGCGACCAATGCATTTAATGTAAGAAGCCCTAAGCTGGGCGGGCAATCCACCAATATATAATCATATTTATTACAATTTGCAGAAAATGCTTGTTTCAATTGTTTTTCACGCCCATTTATTGAGGAAAGCTCTATTTCTGCGGCAGAAAGATCTTCTATCGACGGGACTATTTGCATTTTTGGAATTATAGTTTCCTTTATGCAATCCATAATTGTTGATTGATTTAAGATCAAGTCATAGCTACTGCCGGTTAAGCCGGATTTTGATACGCCAACTCCTGTGGTCGCGTTTCCTTGTGGGTCAAGATCAACAATAAGAACATGCTTTTCTATAGTTGATAACGCCGTTGCCAAATTAATAACAGTGGTCGTTTTCCCGACGCCTCCTTTTTGATTTATTACTGCTATTTTAATTGGTTTGTTCATTGAAATGGATTTTAATTATTGCTCCGCCTTTACTGATCTTGCTTTTTATAATTTCATAATCAAACTTATACGCAGACAAAGATTCATCCAATTCTTTTTTATACGAAGCTCCCTTAAAAAACAAGCATTGTCCTGAGATTGCCAGCAAAGATTTTGATATTTTTATTAGATTTTTTAAAGACGAAAATGCTCTGGCTGTTATGTTCTGCATTTTTTTAACGCAAGAAAAGTTTTCAATTCTGCCGTTATATATTTCTAGGTTTTTAAGATTAAGTTTTAATTTAACTTCTTCAAGAAATATGCTTTTTCTCTGATCAGATTCTACCAGGATCACATTTTCATCGGTTGATATTGCTAAAACAATGCCTGGAAAACCTCCTCCAGTACCTATATCCAGAATCACACCTTTCCGAAGATGATCGATTAGCTGAAGGCTGTCTAAAATATGCCTGACGAATAGTTGTTTAACGTCACGGTTGCTTATAAGATTTAGCGCTTTCTGCCATTTAAGAATAAGGGCTTGATATTGCTCCAATTTTAAAAATGTTTCACGTGGAACATTTTTGCAAGTAACTATTGATGTCTCAGAAAAATTCATAATAAAACTCGTGCCGCCCAATACGAATTTGTCTTGTGGGCAAATGATTGGGAAGGTTAAAAGAAACCGCCTTTTTAAAAATTATATCCAAAAACTTTCGTCCAGCAAAACGGTTGTTTTATTATTTGAGCGGTTTGAATAAATAAGCGCAGATAAGAGGTTAAAAACCAGGCGCGCTTGCTTTATTGTGAACCGTCGATGCAACATATTGCAGGTTTTCTCCATAGACAGTTTACTATGGCAAACGCGACACATGCCAATAGCGTTTTTTGATTGGAGCGTTATCATGTCTAAAGACTTTGACGCAGGCGCCATCCGAGGGCGGCCTGTGTTTTTTTGGCAAATTATTATCCGGCCTGTGCGTAAATATTATTATCGCTGTGCAAGAACCATTCTGTGAGTATTTGGCTCTACACTAAACTAATCGTGGATAATGAGAATTGTCTTGACTTAATACTTTTTGTGTTTAACTTTGAAGGCAGCTCGGGCCTGTAGTTCAGCGGTTAGAACTCTCCGCTCATAACGGAGGTGTCGTAGGTTCGATTCCTACCGGGCCCACCAAACATTTTATCAACAATAGATTTGTTGATCGGTTTTTTATGAAATCAAACATCTTGTCGTTCTAAGCGAAGAACACGCCAACAAACGCCAGCTGTTGACCTGAGTTACATTACGTGATCGGCTTTCTGTCAAGCTTTTGCATTTTACGTCGCCTTATAAGGTTCATCGTATATAGTCTATGCCTATGGCAGTACGGACTTGATCCATGGTTTTGGCTGCGGCCAACTTTGCTTCGCTTATTCCGGTCTTTAGCACGTTGCAGATATAATCTTTATTCAATTCGTTTCGTTTTTCTCTGATCGGGGTCAACAAATCCTGCAAAACGTCGTTTAAAATCTTTTTTATGACCATGTCTCCCAACCCGCCGCGCTTATACTTCGATTTAAGATCTTCAACCTCGTCTTTATTTGGATGAAACGCGTCCAGGTAAGTAAACACGACGTTTCCCTCAACTTTTCCAGGATCGCCGGCGTGTATATGATTGGGGTCTGTGAACATAGAGAACACCTTCTCTTTAATTACATTGGGTTCATCAGATAGAAAAATTGCATTGCCGAGAGATTTGCTGGCTTTAGCCTGTCCATCCGTTCCAACCAACCTTGGCGTTTTACTTAAAAGAGGCTTGGATTCTTTGAGACAATCGGTGCTATATATGGTGTTGAACCGTCTTACAATCTCATTGGCTTGCTCAATCATCGGGATTTGGTCCTCTCCCACAGGAACTAATTCCGCTTGGAATACAGTAATATCGGCAGATTGACTTACGGGATAGCAAAGAAAGCCAGCCGGAATGGAGTTCCCAAAGCCTTTTTGGCGAATTTCCGCCTTGACTGTAGGATTGCGCTCAAGCCTTCCTAAAGTGACAAGATTAAGGAAGTATACTGTCAGTTCAGCAATTTCCGGAATTTGCGACTGTATGAATATAGTCGTTTTATTGGGATCGATGCCGACAGATAGATAGTCGTAGACAAGTTCGAATACGCTGTTGCGGATTTTCTCAGGATTATCGAAATTGTCTGTCAAAGCCTGAACATCGGCGATCATTACATACTGTGCGAACTGGTTTTGAAGCGTTACGCGATTTAATAAAGATCCGACGTAGTGCCCAAGATGTAAGCGACCGGATGGCCTATCGCCGGTCAATATTATTTTACTCATGCCCCTCCTGTTCTTCGGTCTTTTTGTTAGTAACGCATTCATCAGTAAATGCTTGATATTTTTTAATTACAGCAAAGCAACCAAGAATCTTTCCCATCCGCCAAAAAATCAATGACGCGATAACGATGATCGCAACTGTTGTAAAGGCTTGTGCGAAAACGCCGCGCGAATAAAGGTTTACTGCATATACGTTCATACCATAAGTACTTACAGCCATGATTCCGGAGGCGAGCAGAAGTTTAACGCAGGCTATCCAGCTTTTGCTGAGAATACGCAACTGCTTCTGACGTGCCATAACAGCGTAAAGGACCAGCATATTAACCCAAGAGGAGGTTGATATGGCGGCGGCAATCCCCACGTGTCCTAGGCCAATTTTTTCAAAGGTATGAAGGAAACAAAATGCAGACACAAAATTAGCCACTAAAGCAATTCCACCGGCTATGACAGGGGTTAGCACGTTTTTTTGAGCAAAAAAAGCTGTGGAAAATATCTTGGTAAGTATATACGATGGCAGTCCCAGAGCGAAAGCGGCCAGAACAGGCGCGGCATTTCGAATTTGAGTTGGGCCAAACTTTCCGTGGCCGTAAAAGGCCGCTGTAACCGGTTCTGCCAGGACAGTTAATATAACTGTGGCAGGAAAAATTAAAGATAATCCGAAAATAATCCCCATATTCAGTTGGGCGTTGGCTCTCTTAATGTTTTTATCCTGCAGAAATTTTGAAAGCGGCGGAAGCAGCACTGTGCTTAGGGAGATTCCAATGATTCCAAGCGGGATCTGATTAATGTGGTCTGTGTAATAAACATAAGACATAGATCCTGCCGGCAAAAACGACGCCAGGCTTATGCAACCGATAAAAACATTAATCTGCCATACGCCGGCGCCCACTGCGCCAGGCACAATACGTTTCATTATCGCGGCTGTTTCCGTAGAAGTTTTTTTTGTTGTGATTTTGATATTCAACCCTTGTTTTTTCACGCTTCTCCAAAGTATAAGGGCCTGCAAAATACCGGACAAAAATGTCGCCCAGGCCATCATATAACCGATATTTGGCGCGCCAAAATAACCAAAAATCAGCGCTATGATAAGACAGATATTTAACGTCAGCTGAACAGCAGCAGGCATAGCGAATTTGTTGAGTGCGTTAAGTATCCCCCCAAACAAAGCAACTATAAAGGACGTTATTGCAAATGGAAAACATATATAACCAAGCTCTACGGCATAGTTGTATTGCAGGCCCCCAACAGCAAAGCCGGGCGCAAGTCCTTTGATGATCCAAGAAAACCCCGCAAAGCAAATCACAGTCATAATAGTAAGAATCAGGGCTAGCTGCGACAGCATTTGAGAAGCCAGAATCTCGGCGGCGCCTATGCCTTCTTTATTCAAGACCCCAGAAAATCTTGGAAGAAAAGCTGCGTTGAACGCGCCCTCGGCAAACAGTTTGCGCAGCAAGTTGGCCAGCTTAAAGGCAACTGCGAAAGCGTCGGTAATTGGACCGGCTCCCAATATAGCCGTTTGCAAAGAATCACGTGTAACGCTGGTGATCCTGTAAAGCAAAGTATATCCTCCGACCGTAAACATAGACTTTATTACGTTCATAACAGGCCTTGCTTTTACATCTGCAATCTAATTTCTTAACGGTTGAATATCAAGGTAATTTTATCCTGCTGCTTTTGGGAGCTTGTTTTTGACCGCATACAAGACGTCAAGCGCTTGTTTTGGCGACAAGTTACTAAGGTCGTACATTTCAAGCATGCCTATGATTTCAGAATTGTTATAGTGGTCGTTTTCTGACGTTTCAGTTGAAACTGAGACTGTTTTGTCTTTTTCTATTTGGGACAGAATATCCTTTGCTCGCTTGATGACTTCTTGCGGAATCCCGGCCATTTCTGCCACGTGAAGCCCATAAGATTTGCTTGCAATTCCATCAATAATTTCGTGATGAAAGATGACTTTACCGTTCCAATCCTGAATTTTTGGCGTTTGACATTTTACTCCGGTAAGACGTTTAGCTGCGTTTGTAAGTTCATGATAGTGCGTGGCAAACAAAGCTCTGCACTGGTTTTTATTGTGTATTTGCTCAAGAATAGCCCATGCCAGAGACAGTCCGTCAAAAGTCGATGTTCCTCGTCCAACCTCGTCAAGAATGACAAATGAACGACGCCCTGCTTGGTGTAATATTGCAGATGTTTCAATCATCTCTACCATGAAAGTCGAACGGCCTCGCGCAAGTTCGTCGCTGGCGCCTATACGGCTGAATATTTTATCGACAACGCCAATATGGGCCTGTTTTGCAGGAACAAACAATCCGGCTTGAGCCATTATTATGATAAGCGTATTTTGCCTAAGGTATGTGCTTTTGCCGGACATGTTAGGCCCTGTGAGCAGGCTTATTCTGGTTTTATCATCAAAATAGCAATCGTTTGGCGCAAACGCATTGCCGGATATATTTTCCCGATCGACAGCTTCAATAATCGGATGGCGTCCTTGCCTAATGGACAAAGACAGATCTTCGGTTATTGTTGGGCGGCAGTAATTTCTTTTCTTGGCAATTAACGCCATCATGGACGACAAGTCTAAAACGGACAGCGTATAAGCAAGCCTTCGCAAGTCCTCAGCGCGCTCAGCAACAGTTTTGGTGATGTCTTCAAATATTTTGAGCTCCAGGATCATAGAAGCCTCTAGGGATTGCTCTATCCTGGCTTGCAGGTCGCCGAGCTCAGGCGTTATATACCTTATCGCGTTAACCAACGTCTGCCGATGAGTAAAAACATCAGCGGGCATATTACTTTTCTGAGTGGAAGGAATTTCTATGTACCAACCCCAAACGTTATTCTGTCTGATTTTCAAAGATTGGATTCTTGTAAGAGCAATGTACTTTTCCCTGAGCCCTTCAAGATGTTTGTGCGTTTCGTTTTTCAGCGACCTAAGCTCATCCAGCTCTGCGTTATATCCGGGACGTATAAATTCGCCGTCTTTTGTTGAATATGGAGGAACGTCAACCAGAGCTTGTTGAAGCAAGTCCTGAATATCGGAAAAGTCTGGGACTGCTTTGACCAGATCTGTAACTTCTCCTTTTTCATTTGGTTGAGCTAAAGATGTTAGTTTTTTAATAAATCCGTGAGAAACTTCGACGGCGGTTTTTATGCTGCATAGATCGCGCGGCGAGGCTCTCAAAAACAAAATTCTGGACAGAGCCCGCTCAATATCCGGGCAGCTTTTCATGGATTCATGTATAGAGCTTGCAAAATCAATATTTCTGGCAAAAAACTCAATTCCATCCAGACGGCCGTCAAGTTCTTTTGTGTCAAATATAGGGGATGAAAGTCTGGTTCTTAAAAGGCGACCTCCTCCTGCGTAAGACGTTTCGTCAATACAGTCAACAAGACAGACAGAGCCGGACTGATTGGGCAGTATTTCAAGATTCTTGCGAGTGGCGGGATCAATTTGAACAATTTTTTCAAGATTGACTTTAAGCGGCGGGCTCAGCCTTGTAAGTTGAGAGCGCTGCGTGATGGTAAGATATTCGATCAACGCTCCGCTTGCAGAAATCTCTGCCTCGTTGAACTGGCCAAAACTGTCAAGAGTCTTTACGTTAAAAATTTTCTCCAGCCGGGATCTTTCTGTAATTGGAGCAAATTTTATATCCGGAACCGGGCTGAGACGCACTCTCAGTGTCGATATTACTTCACGCAGCCACGGGGTTTCAGCTATGCTTATCGGACAAATGACTTCGCTTGGGTCATATCTAGTAAGCTCGGCAAGGATGTTTTCCTTTTTCACAGTTTCAACCAGAAACGTCCCTGTGGATATGTCAATAATCCCCAGGCTGAATGATTCGTCGACGTCTTTAAAATTAAGCCTAGATGGCGTAATGGAAACAAGAAAGTTATGGGTTTTTGCTTGCAGCAAGCTGTCTTCAGTGATTGTCCCCGGGGTTGCAATTCTTATAACGCCACGATTCACTACAGCCTTTGGCCCACGCTTTTTTGCATCTTTAGGCGCCTCAAGCTGATCGCAAATGGCAATACGAAAACCTGCTTTTATAAGGCGAGGCAAATAGGCGTCCAAATGTGCGGCAGGTATTCCGCACATCGGGACGTCATGTCCTTGGTGCTTATTGCGATGAGTTAGGGCTATATTGAGTGCCGCTGATGCAATCTTTGCATCTTCAAAAAACATTTCGAAAAAATCGCCGAGACGAAACAAAAGCAAACAATCGGAATACTGCGACTTTACTTCAAAATACTGCTGCATCATAGGTGTTTCAGGTGACGAGCCTTGTTCACTGGTCAATTCAAAAAAATTGTTACTCATTTCTTCGAAACAAATTGATAGCAGCTCACATTTTTTATAAGCTCTCCAGGTATTTTAATATACTCTTTAAGGTACGGCAAATGGCTAAAGTATATTTCTATTATTCAGCAATGAATGCCGGTAAATCGACCAATCTTTTGCAATCTGCTTATAACTATTATGCTAAGAATGAAAAATCATCTGTTGCCAATCTGGCTTGCGTGCTTGTTGACGAGGCTCAGTTTCTTACGCGCGAGCAAGTACGCCAACTTACTGATATTTCGGATGTATTGGAGATGCCGGTTTTGGCATATGGGCTCAGGACTGATTTCTTAGGACAATTATTTGAGGGAAGCAAGTATTTGCTGGCTTGGGCAGATGAGCTGAAAGAGCTCAAGACTGTTTGTTTTTGCGGAAAGAAAGCGATAATGAACATGCGTCAGGATGCAAATGGCAACGCGGTTACAAAGGGCGATCAGGTTGAGATAGGCGCAGAAGATAAGTACACGAGCCTATGTCGTGTGCATTTTAAAGAGAAAGTAACCAGAAACGTTTAATGAAAATATTATTTTTTGGCGACATAGTCGGACGTGATGGCCGTGACGGAATAAAAAAAGTTTTACCTGAGCTAAAGAATAAGTTTTGCCCCGATGTTATCATTGCCAATGCAGATAATGCGGCTCATGGATTCGGAGTCAATAGAAGCGTCGGGGCAGAGCTGTTTTCGTTGGGTATCGATGTTTTGACCGGCGGCAATCACATATGGGATCAAAAAGATTCTCTCAGCTATGTTTTACAGGCCCAAAACGTTCTGCGACCGCTTAACTATCCGTGCGGCACTCCGGGAGTAGGGTTTGTTATTGTGCAAACAAGAAACGGCGGCGATATTTTGGTTTTACATCTGCAAGGACAGCATGAAATGCCTCAGCAAATGGATAGCCCTTTTGCTTGCGCTGAAAACGTTTTGGAAAAGTATGCGCTTAACAGGGAAGTTGAGGCTATTTTTATAGATTTTCACGCCGAAATGACGTCTGAGAAGCTCTGCTTAGGCAGTTTCTTGGATGGCCGGGTTTCTGCCGTTATAGGAACTCATACGCATGTTCCATCAGCCGATCATCGAATTTTGTCCAACGGAACAGCCTATATGACAGATGTTGGTATGTGCGGAAACTACGATTCTGTTCTAGGAATGGAAAAACAATCGTGTATTAACCGTATGACAAAACAATACAGCAGGCAGTATAATCGACTGATTGTTGCGGGGGGTGAGGCAACCGTCTGTGGCGTCTTTATCGATGTGGACAACGCGTCAGGTCTTGCAAAAACAATCTCTCCTATACGCATTGGAGGCAAACTTGCTCCATGCTGTTAGTAAATCTAGCT
The DNA here is from genome assembly GCA_031268985.1 of Holosporales bacterium. Taxonomy (GTDB): domain Bacteria; phylum Pseudomonadota; class Alphaproteobacteria; order UBA3830; family JAIRWN01; genus JAIRWN01. The sequence goes on along the minus strand of JAIRWN010000033.1, from coordinate 7,234 downwards.
ATTGGCTTGTAATGCAAGCGATTCTAAGGCTTGTTATCCAAAACCGCCCTCATAAGACAAAAGTTTATTGATCTTTTTTCTTGAAGCGAGGCGATATCGATTTTTTTTACGAAATCTAAAATAGCGTCAAATGTGCGCGGAAGTCGTTCAATCGCATATTTGCAGGACTTTGGTTCGGGCACGATTCCTCTGGATTTTAGCTGTGTCACAAGTATGGTTGTCAGCAGCGTTTCATCTGGCGGCCGGATATGGACAGAATTCAATGAAAGCAGCCTTGAGGACAGATCCTGCAAACAAATTTTCCATAGAAATGGCGATTTTCTATCCAAAATAAGAACGCTTCCCGCCTGCTCTTTAACTATGTTAATCAGGTGAAAAGCACTACTCTCAGCGTTTTGCAGCACATCCGCACCGTCTATAAGGAAATGCCTGCCATCATATTGTTCGACAACGTTTAAGATGTTTTTCTTGGTGACTTGTTTGGCGCCAACCATCCTCATCCAAAGATTCCCCAGATGAGTTTTACCGCATCCGGCGTCGCCGTGGATAGCAAGCCCGTTTTTAGGCCAGTTTGGCCATTTAATCAGCCATTCAATGGCAGTCTGATTAGCGGGCCCAATCTCAAAATCGCTCCAACCAAGTTTCGGCCGATCTTGAAAATCAAGGATAATCTGGCTCATGTTAGCTTAAATAAGCGTCAGATTTTTGAAAATTTTCCAACGCGAACCTAACGCTTACGTTTACTACTGCTGCTATAGGAACCGCGATTATAACGCCAATTACGCCGTACAAAGAAACGCCTGCATATATTGCAAAAAACACCCAAAGAGGATGCAACCCAACCTTGGTTCCTATCAGGTTCGGTACCAGCAGATTTGCCTCAACAAATTGACCAAGAAAGTATACGACGATTATAATCGCTACTTGATAATCCGCGCCGAACTGAACAATTCCCAAGAACGAAGCAATAACAAGTCCTATGAAAGCGCCAATCGTTGGCGCAAATGACAGAATGCCGCTCAGACAGCCCATAAACCCTGCTGCGTCAAGTTTCAGCGCTAATAAGCTTACCGTATAGAAACTGCCCATTAACAGCGATACAGCTAACTGTCCCTTTAAATATCCGCTTAATACTTCGTCAATTCTGCGACATATTTCATTAAACGACGCCAGCTGACTTTTTGGAACCCAAGATTGAACCGCGCTTGTCAGTTTATTATAGTCTCTCAACAAGAAAAATATCGCAAATGGCGCAATAACAAGCGTTGCTGCGCCAGTAGCAATAAATCCTCCGCTTGCAAAAAGATTAAGAATAAATTCCAATAACTTTTTTGTTACCTCGCCGCCAATATTGATCATGACCTGCTTCAGGTTTGCTTGATCCGGCACTGCCCAATTTTCAAAGATCGTATTTATAATATTTGACGACACTTCGACGACCTGGGTTATGCATTTGGGAGCTATTTTAATCAGCTTTATAAGCTCGAGCTCGAGATAAGGCAGGAAAATTACTCCAAATGCAGTAAAAATTGAGACGAAACAAAATGTTATAAAAAAACTGGCGAAAGTCTCATTGCCAAAAATTCTAAGCATTTTTTTGTACAACGGATGCAGCACATAGGCAAATACAACGCTCGCCGTAAATGGAACAGTAACTGCGCCAAATAAATAGAAAAAAACCGAAAACAAAGCAAGCGTCGTAAGCCAAAACGAAAACCGCGGGATTTCTTCCTGATTGCGCATAACTACGTTGCGTGCGATCTTAAATAAGATACGAGGTACTGTATACCAGAAAACAAAGTCATTGTCCCAACAATCCAAATCAGAGCTTCTGATACGGTTTTTGTAAAACTGTTTCCGGCACAAAAATCAAGCAAAATTGTTAAGGCAAGCGCTAACTGAAAGCAGGTATTTATTTTGCTTACAAAAGATGGTTTCAGCAGACGAATAGATTTTGCCATCATCATACACGCAGCGAAAATTATGATAAAGATGTCCCGTGATATGATCAGCAAAAACAACCAAAGTGGAATAGCTTTAAGTTTATATGCTCCGTAGTAGAAAAAGCACATAAGGACTTTGTCAGCCAATGGATCAAGCGCAGACCCCAGGCTTGTACAAATGTTTAGTCTACGGGCCGAATACCCATCCAAAAAATCAGTAACGGAGGCGACTAAAAATACAAAGAAACATGTCGCGAAGGACCGATCCATAAGAAGATAAAACATCGGCAGCGCGCTTACTAGCCGCATTGCCGACAAACAATTGGGCAAATTAATAATTGCAGAAAAAGGCGAACTCGAACAGATTTTTTTCAGGCTTTTTGCAAAAATCTCCGCTGAATCAGCTTTTCGTGACAGCGACTGAGTTTTTTTTTGAGTTTGTTCAATCAACCGATTTGTTTGTTTTTTGTATGTCGGGAACGCTGATGGATGAATCGGAATTATCGGCCGGATTCTTTGGGGTTATTACGACTGTTTTATCTGAAAGTACCGATAGCTCAAACCCATTCTCATTAACGGTTTGAATCAGGTTGTTATCTATAACGATATTCTCTACTTCAAGTATTATAAGATTTGCGGAGATAAAAACCGCATTGAAATTAAAGAACTTTGACAGGACTGGCGAGAATTCGAGCCATTCTTGAACAGACCGCGTCTTCACTTTTACTGTTGTAATCTGCGTCGCCTCCGCTCCATTTAAGCCCGCATTTGCCTCATGTTTATCTGCGGAGCTTTGAGAAATTGGATACGCTTGGTTTCCTTTGGACGTATCTATGCCGAAGGATGTCTCGTCTTCAAATCTTTCGACAACAACATCTTTCCCTTGCAAGTCTCTCGATCTTATAATCGCAATACGCCTCGCTTCAGGTTTTAGCTTGATTTGTCTGTCAGCAAGGAAATTTATCAGCTTGTCTTTTTCTATACGATATGTAATGAACGCTTCATACGTCGTTGGGGTTATTTTTTCTTCTTTTATGGTAAAATCTATAATGTGCGCGGATGGATTTCTTATCAGCGAAACAACTGACGTAACGTTCTGCTGAGACAATTCTGTCATTGCCTGTACTGCTCTGGAAATTGCAGAAATGTCGCCTTTTGCCAAGGCTTGCTCTTTTGCTTTTGTGGCGTTTTTGCTTTCCGCATTTACGAGCACGTCTTGTACCGTAACTGACGAAGCTCGGACTGCAAAGCTCGCAGAGCAAACGCCAAAAACCAATGCTGTTCGAAAAATTTTAAACATAGGAAGGGCTTGATTAAGGGATTATTTCCATCTCGCTGAAAAAAAATCGAATCTCTTTTTCTGCATTTTCAAGACTGTCTGAGCCGTGTGCGCTATTTTCCGCAATTGATACCCCAAAATCCTTTCTTATAGTGTTCTTATCAGCATTTTCAGGATTGGTTGCGCCCATAATTTTTCTGTTTAAAGCAACGGCGTTGTTCCCGGATAAAACCTGGACAACCACTGGTCCAGAAGAAATAGACTTGCAAAGTTCTTGGAAGAAAGGCCGTTCTTTGTGCACGGCGTAAAATGTTTCCGCTTGGCTGCGAGAAAGCATCAGTCTTTTTTGCGCAACTATAGATAAGCCGGCTTTTTCGAAATAGCTGTTTATCGCTCCAGTCAGGTTTCGTCTTGTTGCGTCTGGTTTTATTATGGACAGAGTAAGCTCGCGCATTTCATTTGACTCCTTGATGTTCTGCAGATAAATATCTTTATAACAAATTACAGCCTTTGCCAATCGCCATTTTTCCCTTGAAGCCAAAATTTGGAGTTGCAGAACTCAGATATGCTTTTATAAAATAATCTGAGTTTTTTTGAACTGTCTTCGTCTGAACCGGATACGACATAGATTATTTTTGAAAAACCAAGCCTTTCAGGCTCATCATTTGATGATTCTTCACAGCAGTCAATCAACATCAACGTTTGAGCGCTGTTAGGATTTTCTTTTTTATCTGTAAGCCATATTGGGTGCAAGTCTGCTTGCGGGCTGTTTTCCGACGAGCCGTGCGGAATGAATGAATTTTGCTTAAACGTCCACAGAAAGCTATCAAGCACTTTTGTCCGTTCACATAACGGTGAATAAACTACGGATCTGGCGCCTGAATCGAAGATTTTTTCTAAAAGAACGGCGCAAACACGATCGGTTGCCATTCCGGGAAAAGATTCATAGAAAACGTATTCCAAAGGGATCCCTCATACGGCTATAAAAGCTTCAGTGCGGAACAAAACTATACAACTCATTCTTCGTGCAACATAACATTTCAAACTATATTAACAGATTGAGGATGAGAAGTTTTTTAAAATTTTAGCAATACGCTCGGTAAAAATTTATACTCGTAAATAGTATATTCTTTCCATGCCTATTTGCATTTGTTAAAAAACTTTTAGTTTCAAATAAAAAAGGAGACCGAAGCCTCCTATTTTTAATTATAATTGTCAACCTGACTATTCACTGGTCCATCTCTCCAAATGTTGCATCAATTAAATTATGTGCATCTTCGAGGCTGCGTTTCAATCTAAACAATGACCCTATCGCACATAAATAACCAAATGGCTCAGTACTGCTATTCCAGGTGCCAAGAGATCCGAATCGCTCCATTAGCTTCATCATATCATGCCGGCAACAGTCAGAGCGCCATACAGCTTTATAAAAGATTGGACAGGGTCAGTTTCCGCCTTTAAACAACACGCGTCGAGCAGATCATGTACAGCCTCTCGGATATTATCTTCTGGCAACAGAGCGGCAAACCAATTTAAGACGCGAACCGTACCCGGTGTAGCCGCTTCTTTAGCGTAAGGGCTGTCAGTATGGAGCCCCGCCGCGCGATTAACGGCATCCAGTCCTCCTTCCACTAAGAGTGCCATATGTTTTAGACGGGGATCGGCCTTGTAATCAACGCTACGTAGATCAACCTCGCCTTGAAGATTAAGCATCCCCAACATGTCCGGATCACTTATTGTCACGGCTGGACGCCCCTTCTCTAGTAAGATAGTTGGTAAAGCGGCATCGCTGTAAGAACAACCAAGAAGCACAACGCTTCCGGCCAACAAAGTATTTTTTATTGTCATATTTTTTCTCCTTAAATAATCGACCATTAAAAACAAAAATTAGTTTATACTATTTTTTTTCAAAGTCAATAATTTTTATAAAAATATTTTTGCCGATTCATCACCTATATATAAAAACTATAAATAACTTAAACATGCAATATTGACCAAAACGGAGGTCTGTTGATGGGAAGATAGTATACAAGAAAAATTGCTTAATTTCTTTTTTGGTCATATGCAATTCAACTTAGAGCCCTATATTATTTTCCAAATTATTTAAGGGAGAGCCTGCGCAAGAAATGGATGTTCCTCTTGCTTTGACGGGGACAGATTGGCCATACTACCCCAGGTGTTGCCAAACTGCAATTCTTTTGAACGACTTAAGTCCGGATTTTGATACGGTCGTCTTTCAAACTCACTTTGGTAAGCCCGATCAAGCCGTCAATTTCCAATATTTCAACGGATCCTCGCGATCAACGGCATTACAAAAACAGTTGCTCTACGGGGTAAGCGACCGAATTATATCTCCATCATTGAAAGGGATGTTTCTGTCAGCCAGGATTTGAACATGCTCGTGCCCTTTTCCTGCGACAACCAGCAAATCCCCGGGCTGCAGGGTTTTTAATGCTTTGGCAATCGCTTCTTTCCGATCTGAAACTTCAATAATTTTTGATTTGTCTCCGCCTGATATAATTTCCCTCCTTATTTGTTCGGGAGATTCGTTTCGAGGATTATCATCGGTAACGAATACTTCATCGGCCATTTCGCAGGCGATTTTGCCCATAAGCGGCCGCTTTCCTTTATCCCTGTCTCCACCGCATCCGAAAACGATTTTAAGCTTTCTTTGCGTATAAAAACGAAGCGTTGACAAAATATTGATAAATCCATCCGGCGTATGGGCAAAATCTGTGTATACTGCGGCTTCGTTAAAGTAGGATATAAATTCAACGCGTCCGGGAACGCTTTTTAAACGCGGCAGAAGAGCTATATACGTCGTCAAATCGTCATTTTCTGCGCTTGATAAGGTCGCAATGGCACATAAAACGTTATATAGTTGGAAATCTCCGACCAAAGGTATCCGAACTTCGTCATAAACTTTACCAAATGCGCTGAGTTTTACTGTCTGACAGCCGGCGTTGACCTTGACGTTTTCAACATATATGTCTGCTTTATTAGACTTTCCATAAGTAATCGTTCTAATTCTTTTTTGGCGACAAGATTTGATTAGTTCCGCCGCCTGAGGAACATCAAAATTAATGACCGCAAAGCTATTTTCAGTTAAAACCTCAGTAAAAAGCCTTTTTTTTGCTTGCCAATAATTATTCATATCTCCATGATAATCAAGGTGATCCTGAGATAGATTGGTAAAACAGGCAGTTTTTAGGGTGAGGCCGTCAATTCTGTATTGATCAAGGCTGTGGCTTGAAACTTCAAGCGCTATTCTGTTTATTTTTTCAGCGATAAGGGACTTAATTATACTATACAGCGAAACTATGTCCGGGGTTGTCATGGTTACGGGCTGATTTGTCCGACAATGCCCTTCCTCCCCTCTTATCACGCCAAGCGTTCCGATTGATGCGGAATTTCGACCGCTGAGGAACCACAATTGCCGTAGAAAATCGGCCACCGAACTTTTGCCGTTTGTTCCCGTTATTCCAACTATGTCTGCAGATATGGGGGCATAGAAATTCGATACAATTTGACTGAACGTCTTACGAACGTTATCAGAAAACAAAAAAACGACGCTATCACGTTTTATTATAAGCACGTCAGCATATTTATCTTTTAAAGATTCTTCGTTCCCAAATATGCTTTTGGCATGTTTGGTATCGCACAAAATAAAGCCGGCGCCATTGGCGATGGCTGCATTTACATAAAGGAAGCCATCACTTTTGCTTCCGTGGAATGCGGCAAACATTCCGTCTTTTGTTATCTTTGACGAATGCAAGCATATCTCTGAAACTGCTCGATTTAGGACAGAAAGATTGCCGCCCTCGACATAAGTTAAGCCGCTCAGCAATTTTTTCAGAGGCTTCACTTTTTGTGTTTTGCCATAAGGATTGAAGTTTCTTTCTCAACTATGCGTTCTACGATGCTTGGAAGATTTGCGTCCATCCAATTTTTCAGAGATTGGCGTAAAAGCATATCCAATCCATGCGCTAGATCTATATCTCCAACGCAATCA
>JAIRWN010000013.1 GCA_031268985.1 Holosporales bacterium | reverse complement strand
AATCAATAATTTAGAATGCGTATAAATCTGCTTAAGTCTCTGCCGAAAGTTGAAAGGGATGTTAAAGCTCGTTTGATTGCAAAAACGCCGGAAATTATTGCTGAAGCAAGTAAATTTGGAAAGATGTATTTCGACGGACCGAGGGAATATGGATATGGCGGATATGAATACGATGGAAGATGGGTGCCCGTTGCAAAAGACATTGTAAGCTATTATCAATTAAAGCCTGGCATGAAAGTTTTAGATATAGGCTGCGCCAAAGGTTTTTTAGTAAAAGATTTGTCAAATGCGCTGCCAGGTCTGGATGTTTTGGGTATAGATATATCAGAATATGCAATTAAAAACTGTGATGATAGTGTTGTTGATAAAGTGCGTTTAGGTGATGTACGGAAACTGCCTTTTTCGGGCAGTACATTTGATTTGGTTTTATCTATAAATGTATTGCATAATTTTGACAGACAAGATTTAATCAAAGCATTGAAAGAAATAGTTAGAGTAGGCAGAAGCAAAGCTTTTATACAAGTGGACGCCTATGAAAGTTCCGAACAAAAATCCAATTTCGAGGACTGGGTTTTGACGGCCAAGTTCTATGGTTATCCTGAGGATTGGTATGAAATCTTTAAAGAAGCTGGTTATACAGGCGATTACGACTGGACGATTGTGTAGGGGCTTGATAAAGTAGCGAGAATAGGTCTAGACATTATGAAAGAGGACATAAATGTAAACCGGGAACGTTTAATAACCTTAGTCAGAGAAGGAAAGGGGATTTAGAGAACGGGCTCAACTTCCGCAATGGAATAGTATTTCAATTTTAAACATATCCGGCTATATCTACCATTCTTTGCACGAATGCCCATTCGTTATCGTACCAGGCCATAACTCGGCAAAAATTGTCGTCTGTGACATAAGTTTGTGTTGCGTCAAATATGGCGCTGAAGCATGTGTGATTGCAGTCGCCGGACACAACTGCATCTTCACAAACAGAGATTATCCCCTTCATAGCGGATTTGGCAGCGTTTCTCATCACGTCATTTATTTCATCAGGAGTAACTTTTTTTTGGGCGACGAATGAGAAATCTATGAGCGAAACGTTAGGTGTTGGCACTCGCAGCGCTGTTCCGGTTAGTTTTCCGGATAACTCGGGAATAACCAGATCGAGAGCTTTTGCCGCTCCGGTTGATGTAGGAATAATATTAATTCCGGCAGCACGTGCGCGTCGAAAATCTTTTTTATGTGCAGTGTCTATAAGATTTTGGTCTCCGGTATAGGAATGTACTGTCGTCATGTGTCCTTTCTTGACCCCAAAATTTTCATTAAGCACTTTCGCAATCGGCGCAAGGCAGTTTGTCGTGCATGAGGCCGCGGAAATCACTCTATGACTGTCGTTAATCTGTTTGTGATTGACTCCGTATACAACAGTTATGTCCGCGTCTTTACATGGCGCAGAGACGATAACCTTTTTGGCTCCTGCATTCAGGTGCGTATTGTTTTTCTCGCGGCGGACAAAGCAGCCTGAACATTCCATGACAAGGTCAACCCCCAACTTAGACCAAGGTAAATTCTCAGGATTTGATGTGTTAAATATATCGATGCAATCGTCGTTTATCTTAAGTTGGCCATTTTCAATGGTAACATTGCCGTCGAATGTTCCATGCACGGAATCGTATTTGAAGAGATAGGCGTCCATATCGATCGTTGCCAAATCATTTATTGCAGCGACTTTAAATTTTCCGTTCCCTGACAGGGCCCTTAATATCAGGCGACCGATACGGCCAAAACCATTTATTGCAATAACTTTCAACACAACCGACCTCCTGAGTTAGTTCAGCGGATTTTGATAATAGATACATGAAAAAACTTAATAAACATATGCCGTTTTGCTTAACATTTTAATAAAATTATTCCTTTTTCCTTCAATTTGCAGTACGTTTATCGAAACGGCTTTGAATATACGTTGCAGAGAAGGAAAATCTCGCTATTCGTTCTTGGCATTGTCTGTACAGTTTTGTACATGGTTTTGTTTATCTCTGTTCCCAAAAATGCGACAAGCGTCTGTGTTTTAGCTGCTCTAATAGCGTTCTTGGTATTCGTTTTATGTTTCAAAAAGGTCGGGACTAAATATTCTATATTTGAAAATAGGTCGTTGAAAGCGCAACTGGCCTTTTTAAACGACGTTCTTAACAAGTTGGAAATTCCGGTTTGGTCTGTCAAATCTGGGCACACTTATTTCAACAAATGCGCTTCTGAAGTTAACAAAGCTCTCGAGCAGGAAGGAATAAACCTTTTAAGTGATAGTTTTAATCATGAGAATGAAAGCGACTGTATTAGGCGTTTTGTAACTATAAATGGAGTTTATAAACTGCTGGAGTTTAAGGTTAAAAATGACGGCGATCAAACTGTGGGCTATTGCATAGACAGAAGCTATGAGCAAAAAATATTAGATGATTTGAGGTCCAGAGATCAATCATATGAATCTATTTTTGGTCTGTTCTTGTCCGGCGTAGCGGTTTTCGACAATGAAATGAATTTGGTATTTGTTAATGACGCCTATAAAAAAATTACCGGAATAAAAGATCGGGAAATGGCTCAAAACGGGACCTTCCAAGGTATACTAGATCTTCTAAGGCACAATAGAAAGTTGCCGGAAGTTGTAGATTTCCTTGAGTATAAAAACGAACAAATAAAACTGTTTTTTTCTTTAACTGCGCCTATGCAAGATTTCGTATATCTTACTAATGGCCGTACGCTGAGGAAAGTCACGGCCCCAAGCCCTATGGGAGGGCTAGTAACTATACTTGAGGATATAACGGAAAAAATAAACCTCGAGCGTCAATACAACACTTTGATCGCAGTTCAAAAAGAAACTTTAGACCACCTTTTTGAGGGAATAATGGTGTTTGGCAGCAATAATAGGCTTTATATCATCAATGCCGCTGCGGAGAAAATATGGCCATCCCCTTACAATTCTGTTGGAACCCACATTTCCAACATTGTTGAAGGAGTAATGCCGGTTATAGAGTTTTCTGTCGATAGAGACGAGTTTAAGTCAGGGCTCATAAGCAACCTTACTGATCGGATAGAAAAGCAGGGAAGATTAGTTCTTAAAAATAGCCGCATTATACAGTTTTCTTATGTGCCTCTGCCCGACGGTTCACATTTGCACAGCTATATAGACGTAACCGATTCGTATAAGGTTGAGTCCGCATTTTTTGAAAAAACCCAGGCTTTGGAACAAACAATGCAGGTTAAAAATGACTTCCTTCTGAAAGCCTCTTCCGAACTTCGTGAGCCGCTTAGCGTGATTATGGGATTCTCGCAACTTCTTCGAGATCAATATTACGGTGAGTTAAACGACAAGCAGTCTCGTTATGTACAAGAGATTTTAGAAGGATCTGAGCAGCTGTTAAATCTAACAGGTAACATGATAGTCTTAGCCTCCCTTCAAATGGGGCAGGTTGTTCCCAAATACTCGCAGTTTAACTTATTGGGGTTATTTAAAGAAATTCTCAAAATTTCTCGCCAAAAAGCATCAGATAAGAATATAAAAATAAATATAAGCAACATTCCCAACAGAGATATGGAAGCAGATAAAGAACTTATAAAACAAGCAACTATCGTGCTTTTGTTCAAAATTATCAAATCTTCCGATACTGAGTCTGTTATCAATGTCAAAGTAATGATAGCTTCTAATAGCCTCGACGTTCAAGTGCTTTGCCCCTCTAACATTATTAACAAAGCTGACAAGATCCTTTATAAAGACAGCGATAACGTCGACGAATGCATATACAACAGCAACAGCGTATCATTACCTCTGTTTAATCATATTATAAAGCTGCACAAAGGAACTGTTATTGTGGAAAACGATAAAAATAGCCGAACTTACGTGAGGTTCACGATCCCGTTAAATTACAGCAATACTGCAGAGGCATAACATCTGAGCCGCGCTGCATTAGGCAGAGGTATATCTCCAGGCGCCGATTACCTCTCTTCCGCTCAAAATGACTGATTTTATATATACCGAGCTTTTCCAGATGGTTTTTTCTGATTCTCCGAAATGATCCAATTTTTGCGTCTGTAAGAAACGAAAAGCGGATCGTATTTTCCGAACAAGAACATCTCATTTTTCGGCAGATCTGGCCATGAATTCAGATTTGGGTCGTTCCAGCAAGAGAAAATAGATTTTTTCGTTAAAATCAAGATGCATTAGCTTTTTTTTCAGGCAAAATCTCTTTTACGTCTCTCTGCGTTAGCTCTGCCAATGACAGAAATTCTGAATTGTTGCGCAGAGCCGTATTAGCAATAGCGCGCCATAAGCTCTTTGAGCGTAGCAATCTTAATTGCCTCACTTTTCCTCTACGGAATTCCGGGTATTTTCCTGAAAGAAATGAAGTGTTTTATAAAAGGTTTATGGGACTTTACGAAAATCAATCCCTTAATGGAGCTTGCCGCGACTGTAGAGGCTGATAGCGCATATTAAAGGCCGCGCAAACAACGTCAATTTAGCAACAACGCCGTCGATCAAGGATACACAAGCGGAGAAAATCCGTTAACCACTGAGCAATACGGCCCTCTAAGTTTGCTGTCGGTTATCTGCCTCGGACAGCGCTTTTCATTTATGGCAACCATAACAAATATCCCATGCACGGCTCGAAGGACTTCTTCATCCGAGTCGTGTCGGATGCTTACTTCGACGTCAAGAGTAATCGAAGTTCTGCCAATCTGAAGAACTGACGCATAGACCGACACCTCGTCGCCAACAAATATTGGATGATCAAACGTTAAGTCTTTAACGGCCTTGGTGACTACTGTTCCTTTAGCTATACGTCCGGCCAAACTGCCGGCAGCAAGATCCATCAAAGACATTATCCATCCTCCAAAAATGTTTCCGCTGGGGTTAGTATTGGCGGGCATAGCAATGACCTTTGACAGCAGCTCTTTCTCGTAAAATTCTTGCATATGTGTCATTGATTTCTGAATACTTTAATATTATAAAGCAATTAATGGTAAAATAGCAAGGTTATTCTTAAAATCCTTTTATAATAAGCTTTTCTAAGCAATATTTACCCTTGAAATTTTTGTATTGTAGAGTCATCGTGAATAACTGCAGTTGTGGATCGTGGCCGAAACATGTTTTGCTCTATTTGGCGCACAAACATCAATTGCAACTAGCTTAGGCTGGTTTCGTTTAACTACATTCTGGCGGATGGGGTGGGATTCGAACCCACGATACGGTTTTGCCGTATACACACTTTCCAGGCGTGCGCCTTCGACCGCTCGGCCACCCATCCTATTCGGACATCCTATAAGATTTGAGCTTATCCAATAGCCTATTAATAAAGGGATATGGTAAAAATTTCAACTTCTTCCTTGAAAGAAGCCATGCGCCAGCGTACTTTATGGCAAAAGGCAAGAAACCGAACATTTTAGAGGTTCGCAACTATCCTCGATCATTTATTAGTTTTGTATTGAAGAAAACCCCCTCGAAATCTGTCTCGGGGGCCTATGCTTTTTCGCGCCATCATCATTACCAAGTCGCGCTCTTTCATTTTTTGCAAGAGGACGAACGTAAAGGAATATTCTTGCAAAAAATGGGCTGCGAAAAAGGCTACGCCGTTTGCATACATTGACATAAGAACAACTACCCAAAACGAAAAACTCATGAATAGTTGTAAAAATGGTCACTGAAAGGCTGACAACATCCCCTATAATAAATATGCACACAATTCCAAATGGCCTAGCGTAAGCGGGATTCCAGTAACTTATCTCTAACCTTAAGCTCTTAAGGTAAAAGTTCGGGGCTCGTCGTGCAACAAATCGAGACACTTCCTTCCCCAATTGATCATGTCGTCAATTCCCTGCTCCAAAGAGATAGCCTCTTTATAACCTAGCTCAGATTTGATCTTGCTACTGTCGAGACCACGTTGATCGTCATCCCCATCTCTAGGGGCAACAACCTCTGCTAGATTTGCAAGCCTGATGTTTAGTTTATCGCATATTAAATCAAGCATTTGATGCACGTTGACAAAATTGTCAGACCCGACGTTGTATATATTTCCTAAATGGCCTTTATGTAGCGCTAGATATATGGCCCGCGATAAATCGCACGCATGAACATATGATTTATGAACCTGTCCAAGTCCCTCCATACAAAATCTATATCCTGAAAGTGCACAGTAAGTTGCTTTAGGTATCAAGCGGGACAATTTTTGTGCTGGACCGTAAATACTAGATGGTCTTATTGTTATTATAGGTAGGTTGTATTTTGCATGTAAAATCGCCATATGCATGTCGACCGCGATCTTAGATACGGCATATGAATTTGCTGGATTTATCGGGCTTAGCTCATGGCACATGCGCTGCTGTGCTCCGTAGACAGCCGACGTTCCCACCTGGATCAACCTTTTAAACCAACTCATCCTAGACAAATATTCAACAGTTTTAATCAAAGATACAAGGTTTGTTTCGTAAAACGAAGATTGACCAAATTATTCTTGCCGGCCGACACACAAAATAGAAAAAACATCCTTTTCTGCTGTTTGGTTATGTCAATTATTTCGTAAACATACCTCGGATCCCCTTCTCCAACGCCCAAATTAAATGGCTCAGATTTGGGCGGGCTGCACCCAATGGACAACACAAATTCTGTATCGTCTTGCTCCAAAAGAAGCTTCGCCAAATGAATGGCTACAAAACTCCCTTCGCCAATTAACGCATAACGCGACATTTGCTAGCTCTGACAAAAACTCCATAGTCGTTCGTCAAATATTCTGATGATAGCTATTTTACATCGTCATCGTTTTGGCGACTGTTTTATTAATCTAGCGATAGCTGGACAATAAATGATAAATGATTTATAAGTAGCTTTATGTTTCTGCCCAGGTAGCTCAGTTGGTAGAGCAAAGGACTGAAAATCCTTGTGTCGGCGGTTCAATTCCGTCCCTGGGCACCATGACGCGGAACTGTTGATGGGTTAACAAATAACCAGACTTACTTGTTGGTTGTTTTCGATTTTTACTTTGTTATCAAGTTCAAGCTCTGTCAGAATTGCCATTAGGTTATTTACGGGAATCTGACATTCGTTCGTCAGATCTTCTATAGATACAGGATCGCTTCCGAGAAGTTCAAATATTCTGGCTTTTTTATCGGTAGGATCCGGCTTTAAATCGATTTTGATTTCATTGTTTGATGAACCAAATGCGCCTTGCTGCTCTTCAAGCTTAAAATTGTTAAAAGGCAGTGGCGGTCTTACGGTTGTTGGATAGTTATTTAATATATCAAAAGCCGACTCAACCAGAATTGCCCCATTCTTTAACAGACGGTTTGTTCCAACGCAACGAGGATCTAACGGAAATCCCGGAACAGCATAAACGTCTCTGTTATACTCAAGCGCGTACCTTGCAGTAGTCAAAGACCCAGATTTATCAGCCGCCTCCACAACTAGCGTGCCACGTGTTAGACCGGCGATGATCCTGTTCCTTCTGGGAAACAAGGCAGCTTGCGGAGCTATATTAAACGGCATTTCTGACATTATCATGCCGCTCTCCTGAAGTTGGCAATATAAGTCCTTATTTTCAGGCGGATAAGGCGGCACGCCAAGTCCGCACGCCAATACGGCAACTGAACTGCCTTTGGACGACAAACCGCCTTTATGCGCTTGAGCATCGATCCCGCGCGCAAGGCCGGATACTATTGTTATACCTTCAGAAGACAAATTCTTCGATAAATTGTACGCGAACCGTGCGCTATTATATGAACAAGCTCGCGAGCCAACAACCGCAAACATGTCAAGCTCCGGTAATTTTTGAACTATTTGCGGCGATCCAATAACGCCGATTACCGGTGGAGGATCTGTTATTATAGCAAGCGCATTTGGATAAAGTGACTCGCCCAAGAATATGAATCGCCCTCCGATTCTTTCCATGCGATTAAATTCGTTGATGGCAGCGTCAAGCGAACATATGCCCCCGCTGTACTTAGACCCAGCGCCTGATAAATACTTTATCGCCGCATCGGCAGATCTGCACTTATTTATTAAATGGATAAAAGACGACGGGCCTATATTAAGGCTTCTCGTCAACCGAAATCTGGCGATCCTTTCTTGCTCAGGGAAAATCATTTTGTCAATTTTTTCTCTGTACCGCTAAGTATTCCGCTAATGTTATTCTTATGCCTATAAAGAACAAGAGCTGAAGTGAACAGATACGGAAGGAGCAATTTTTTTTGGCCACAATCCTCAGAGCATATCAGAACAGTCGGCGCAGACAGTACGCTCAGCATACCCGCAATCGACGATATTCTGAATACAAAAAAGCTCCCAAGCCAAACGACAAAACACGCCATGCCCAGCCAAGGACATGCGGCAACAATAACACCAAGCGCGGAAGCCACACCTTTGCCGCCGCGAAAGCCAAGCCAAACCGGGAAAATGTGCCCCAATACGGGAAACACACTTCCAACCGCTTGAAACTCGCTTATAATAATCGTGTCAGCCTCAAAAGGAATAAGAATTTGCGCAATAAAGTAGCCCAAAGATCCTTTACCCAGATCAAAGAGAAGCGTTAACGCTCCAACGAGCTTACCTTGCGTTCTTAAAGCGTTTGTCGCTCCAATGTTGCCTGACCCTTGTTTTCTTATATCTCCACGCCCAAATAGTTTCGAGAAAACCATTCCTGAAGGAATCGATCCAATCAAATAACCGGCTATCGCCGCTGTTAATATTCTTATCACGAATTATTTTCTACCCTAATTTCCACTTAAACCATATACACAGAAAACAAAAAAGGCTATAACCCATTTGGCTCACTTAGTAAGTTGTTAATAGAACGCTTGTCAGAACAGCATGGTGAGGCTGAATATACGGCCAAAATGTAGAAAAACAATTACAGCGAATACAAGCCTAAAACACTGTCGGTACAGCCACATACGATTTATTTGTTGTTTATTAGCTGTCACATAAGTCAATGAGACTCGCTCAGGCTTTTCCGGGATTGTTTTTAAAATATGAAACTGTGCGCGTGTTTACTTCCAGATTGATCTACGTATATTTCGAAATAAGCCAAACGAAACCGGAGAAATCAATTTTATACGAGACCTAAGTATTGAGGGAATATTTCCGCCTGCAGCCCCGCCTGATCCGGCGTTTCACGTCATTCGGGGCAGCTTGTTGTACGCCAATAAGGCAGTACTTTTGTTTGTCCAGAAGCAATCACAGCGGAATCTGAAACGTCTCAGAAACTCAAGCTCAAATCCAAAACCAAACCTCGACCCCTGCATTATTCTCCTATCATCCGAACTGTGCGCAATTTATAGTGCTCATATAAGCCCTGGCATCTTCAATGAAAGCAAACCTCTCACCTTATAGTCTCATGGACGATACGAGAAGCAACACCAGCTGACAACGTTTTTTCGGCGGCACATAACATACTGTTTCTCGGAGCAGGGTAATTACTGTTGTTCTGGAGGAGCGGTGATTTGGCGAGGGGCGGAGCGGACGATTGAAACGCCTTCTCGCCTTCCCAAGACAAGAT
>JAIRWN010000010.1 GCA_031268985.1 Holosporales bacterium | reverse complement strand
CGAGGAGCATAAGGTTTTCTCAAAAGTCGCCAATAGAACAAAGTATTTCAGACACATTTACTGGCAAAAAGCTCTGTAACGTATGCCCACCCTGCCTTAGCGAAGAGGGGGGGGGGGGGGTACTTCTTTGCCAGGAGAGAAAGTCTCACAACTTAAAATCACAACTCTGTTCAATTGCTTCACTGCTCACGGTCAAGAGAGAGAAGCCTCATAACTGTAAGCGCAGTTCTTTTCTGGCGGTTATGCTCATTTGCTTTGCCGCTCATGGTCAAGCGTCGATACACAACGCTTTTGGCACTGTCATGGGGAGCAAGAACGGCATGTACGATAATGCCAGAGCCTGCTGTCAGAGCGGGTTAACTGCCAGAACAGCCGTGGCCGTTGGCGCCAACACAACATTTACAAGCATATTGCAAAAATTTTCGATTTTGCGCAGCGAAGGGAGTATCATTCCTGCAGGTGGCAATGCAGAGACATTCACTGGTTTAGCGTTGGTGACGGCGTCATGTTGTTCAGCGCAGACGGAGAAAAATGGAGAGAACGAACAGCGCCTGGAAATTTTACGTCAGCCTCTGCAAGCGGCCAGGGCTTTTACTGTTACGGTGATTTTTGTGCTGCCGCAATTCAGCATGACGGTACCTATGACGCGCGACTTACAACAACAGCGGGAAAAACCTATTATTACAGCGGCTGGATTTTGGTTTGTGGTCAAGCGGGGGATAAGGGTGCAGTGTTTGCGGTTGGCGACACGTGGGAAGAGATGTTTAGAACGACAGATGCAAGCAGGCTAGTTGGTACAGGACGGTTTAGTAGCGGCAAGTTTTGTGCCTATGGGTCTAGTATTGGCAGAGGTGTTGTGTACTGCTTCGATACGGACGATTCCTCTTATACAGAGACGTACAGGACAGAGCAGAACTGCAATTTTACCGACATAACATTAGGCGCAAGCCAATCGTTTGCTGTTTGGGGTAATTATGGTAGTGGACAGACCATATAGCCTCAAATGTAAATGACAAATGGCTAACGTATACAACCGCCGCCGAAGGCAGCTTTAACTACGTCAGCTATAACTCCAGCTCAGACAAATTCTATACCTGCGGCACAGATGGGGGTAGAGGTGTAATCGTTGTTATAAAAGGAGACAACCTGTTCCCCTACATCACCAAAACCAACACACACCTGCGCGCTCTAGTGTTACAATAAACGCTAATATGTAAATGTCTTTAGATTGTCGGCGCAGCAGCCCGCCTCGAACTTGCCGAAGATGGCCAAACTGTGCCGGCTGTAATTGGCGCAGTTGCAGAGCTGGATTTAGATCGCTCGGCAGCGTTGTTCGACTCTGCGGCAACTATACCTGCAATAATTGGCGCGGCAAACGGATACAGAGAGTACAATTGTTGAAGACATATCTGTGAGGTGAAAAGTTGTATTGTAGGCGCGGAATACAACCATAAGAACATGTTATAGTGTGGGCACTGACGCTCAAACTTCGCGCTCCGCAAGATTTTCATTTCTTGCCCCCAATATCTTTTTTAAGTTTAGCCAGTTCGTACATACCAATTGTCGCAGCTTGAGCCGCATTTAATACAGAAAAGTCGCGCCTAGTATTTGGAATGTAGGCCTTGAAATCGCTATTCTCAAGAACAAGCCTTCGGATACCGTCGCCTTCACCCCCTATAATAAGAGCCGTTTTCCCACGCATATCGATAGCGTCAAGCGGTTCAGTTCCTTGCTCTGTAAGAGAAACGCACCAATATCCGCCTTTTTTAAGCTGCTCGATCGCGCGTGTCAGATTGATTTCGCGAATTAGCGGAACAAGTTCAGTTGCTCCGGAAGAAGTTTTGCTTACAATGCTGTTGTTTTCTTGAGGGGAGCCTTTATTCTGAATGATTACTGCCCCTATGCCAAACGCAGCGGCCGACCTTAGAATTGCGCCAACATTGTGCGGATCTGTGACAAGATCAAGAATTACAACATTTTTCCCTTCATCAATAATCTCAACTAAACTTTTTTGGCGCAAATTGCCGATGCACGCAGCAATTTTTTGGTGAACTTGATCTGGAAATTTTCGGTCAAACCAGTCTAATCGAACTAAATCAACAGCAATACCTTGCCTTTTGGCCAGATTGCAAATATCGCCGAAGTCGTCTTGAACAACTACTTTAAAAACTTCGCGTTCAACGTTCTCAAGGCAGGCTTTTACTGCGCGCTTGCCACATATCCATTGTTGATTCCCGGACTTTTGCATCAATCTCCGGCAGCGATTTTGCTTCGCATATGTAACACGCTATAGGCATATATCGATTGTACCGTCAGCACAGCCAAGGCCGACAGCGCTAATGCTGTTTTTGAGCTCGAAAAGCAAACCAGCGTGCCTTGGAAGACTACAAATCCAAAATGAAGCAACGATATTTTCACGTGAGACCAACCACTTTTGTACAGAATATGGAACAAAAATTCGTTATGAGGCTTTACTATACTTTTCCCCGAAGCCAACCTCCTTATCAGGGTAAACGCAACGTCAAATACAAAATTGCCGACAATAACAACCGTTGTGAGGCCGGGAATTAAATCGTCCGAAGCTCGGGCGCTTATATTAATTTCATGCAGAGCGAACAATAGCCCTTGGAAATGACTTCCAACGTCTCCCATAAATATTTTTGCTTTTGGGAAGTTAAAAATAAAAAAACCCGCCGTTGCGGGAATCATGACCATCAAACTGTATAGGGTCAGTCGATCGCCGTTATTATTAGCAATAAGCGACAGGAAAGCGCACCCAAGTATGCTGCATCCACTAACCATACCATCTACGCCATCCATAAAATTAAAGATATTTATGAAAGACACAATCCAAAGTACGTTAAGCAGCGCTTCAAAATTGCTCAGGCGAATGTATCCCACATATGGCAACCATATCCTGTTTAAACCGATTCCGGATTGAACAATCGCTATTGCGCAAACCAGCTGAAAAAACAATCTATATAAATAAGAAATTGAACGAATATCGTCATAAAAACTTATCGCAACTATCGCTGTTGTTGTTCCCAATATGGCGTACAGCTGACTGCTCGAGCGTGTATCGAATAGCTCGGAGTTGAGGTTATATAATGTCAATATGCTAAAAAGATAGGTTGAAACAATAGCAATCCCGCCGGCTCGCGGAGTGGGCTTTGTATGGAGCGACCTTTTCGTTAGCCTATCCACAATCCCAAGCGAAATCATGCCTCTAGTTATTGCTGCTGAGGAAACAAATATAAGCGACCAGCACAAAACAAATGGCCACATAAAAACTGCCTCTACCGAGCGATATAATATCACAATGCCGTTTACAACAAAGATTTTATCTGTTGGCTCCAGCAAACAAGTATAATCAACTTGGTTGCAAGATTTTATAAAAATTCACATTAAAAACTTATCTGTCAGGGCTGAAAATGGCAGATAAATGTACAGCTTTTCTTCTAGATTTTCAGACGTCAGTTACAGGTATTAATTACTTAGGAGCAGTGCGCGGCCTCTTTCTCGCTCCTTTATACAGAGCAAATATTTATCGCCGTAAGTCCAACCGAGTTCATCCGAGATTACGCTGTGAGCTTTTGCATACTCCGTAGCCTTAATTTCAGTTGGCGGATTTCGTGGTAAGCGGCGTTAACTTGAGGAATGAAAGCGTCGTCATTGACGTTATTTACTCCTGCGCTGACACGGTTAGTGAGTATAAGAATTATTTTTTAGCCAAGCCTTTAGTTACTTTACTCTACTTAGCAATTTTGATATATCGCCTAGCTATTATTCCTATTCCAGCCAGGTATTGATTTGCGAAAACAATATCAACATCAGCTGTGCCGGAGATCGTCATTTTAAACGATCGCCTACTCTTAAAA
This sequence comes from Holosporales bacterium, assembly GCA_031268985.1. Classification (GTDB taxonomy): domain Bacteria; phylum Pseudomonadota; class Alphaproteobacteria; order UBA3830; family JAIRWN01; genus JAIRWN01. The sequence goes on along the minus strand of JAIRWN010000010.1, from coordinate 4,258 downwards.
TGCCGTCATACTCTTCTATCTTTAAGATGGAATCTTTCGTTTTTACAATGGGCTTGCCGTTGTCTTTATATAAAATTTGTCCGGGAATTCCTTTGTATGTTGGCGCGTCGTTAATAATAGAAACTTTATTTATGAAAAATTCTTTATCGTTTAGGAAGCACTTTGCCATTATAGCCGGCTTGGTTAAAGCTCGAACAAAATTAAATATTTCTCGAGAAGTCAAATTCCAATCAATAATCTCATCTCCTTCTTTCCTCGCCCCACAATACATTCCGACAGGATGTATTGATTTTTGACTTATCCGTTGGACAATACCCCCCCCCTAGTGTAAGGCAATAAAACGCTTGTGCATTGTCAAAAATGATATTCTTATAGTCTTTAGTTAACCCTTCAACATTATTTGAACAAATGCCGAAATAATTAGTATATAAAATGAAAGAGTCTTTTTCGAAAGAAACTTTGGGAACAAAGTTTTTGTCTATATTTATTCAACAAATTTTCTGCCCATTTTTTACAATCCGATTCGCTTTTATAAACGACGAGTTTGCAATTTCCATGCATTGCACAACGGTCGAATTGCTTCCTACAAAGCTGGAATGCCCTATTTTCACGCTACCATTTATTACTACGGCCGTCGAAACGTGGCAATGATCTTCAACAATTGCATCGTGTTCTATAAGTGCTTTTGAGTTGATTATACAATTTTCTCCGACTTTAGCGCCAAAATTAATCATAGCATGGTGCAACACTATAGTTCCACGACCGACAGAGGCGTACTTAGAGACATATGCCAATGGAGATATCACTGTGGCCATATTTACTTTATTTTTAAAACGCTCAAATATATTTTTTCTTGTCTCTAACGTCTTTAAAAATCCCACGGTAACAAGAAAGCAAATACCCCCCCCCCCTTGCTTTTCAGCAATTTTCTCTGCATCAGAATCGTTTCCGATAACGCTATAACGACCAATTGGCACTCCAACCCTCAGATTATCATCCAGCACTCCGAGTATCCTAAACTTGTTTTCGAGCTCAATGACATCTATACAACTTCGGCAATGTCCACCTCCGCCAATAAGCACCAAATCTCTCATTGTATTTTACTCGCAACATATGCTATGTCATCCTTTGTTAGGTTAGTGCTGCAGGGAATATTGACAACTTTCCCCCAATATTTAATGGCTTTGTCAATTTTATAACTCTGACACTGCTTATATGGCCTCAAAGTATGAATAAGCGTCCAAATAGGACGGCTTTGAATGTTGTTTTCTTGTAAGCGTTTTATTAGACCGTCTCGATCGTCTGTTATAAGCGAATAAAACCACTTGTTAGAGCGTATATTTTTTTGAAAACCAAGCAAGTTCAGCCCTGCCGCCTTATACAAAGCATAATTTTTTTCTTTTATGCCGATGAATTCTTCAATCTGTTCTAATTGCGCCAAACCGATACTCGCTTGCAGATTGGTCATTCTATAATTATATCCTGTTTCATTATGAACAAATCTAACATCATCATCCTTGGCTTGGCTCGACAAATATTTCGCGCGATCCACTAGAGCTGAGCTTTTGGCCGTAACCGCTCCACCCCCTCCGGCAGTGATTATTTTGTTTCCGTTAAATGAATATACTCCAAAATCGCCAACAGCTCCGGCAAAATCACCAGTTTCTTTATTATATGAGCCAAGCGCTTCCGTCGCGTCCTCGATTACCGTAAGATTATATTTTTGCGCTAATTTCATCAAGGCATACATATCAACAATGTTCCCGAAAACATGAACGGCAACAATTACTTTAATATGTTTTCCAGTGGTCTTGTTGATTAGTTTGCCACGCTTAAAATCACATTCTTTTTCGCAGAAATCAGCGACTTTCTCTATATCCAAACACAAGTAATCGTCACAATCCATGAATATTGGTTCGGCTCCTAAATACCTTGCCGGATTCACCGCCGCTATAAACGTTAAGGTTGGTACGATTACTTCGTCGCCGTATCCTACATCGGACAAAATCATCGCCAGGTGAAGGCCGGCGGTACCGCTTTGGATTGCGGCCACTTTCTTGACTTTCAGATACTGAGCAAGCTTTTCTTCAAATTCAGATATTCTTCCGCCGCTTGTTGATATCCACCCGGATTTTACCGCGTCAATCAAGTATTCAAGCTCGTTCCCGGATAAATTGGGGACAGATAAAGGAATAAAATCAGACATTATAGATATGAGTTTTGTATTTTTTAAGATTTTCAGGAACAACAAACCAATCGACGGTTTCGCGTAGCCCTTGCTCTAAGCTGTACTCAGACTTGAACCCAATCATTTCCTTGATTTTGCTATTATCACAGCACAACCGCCTGACCTCGGATTTTTCTGGGCGCATTCTTTGGACGTCTGTTACATACTCTGCATCGCTGTTCATTGTTTGCTTAATAAGCTTAAAGATGTCTGCTATTGAAATTTCCTGATTTGATCCTATGTTTACGGTCTCGCCAACTGATTGGTCGCATTTGGCCAATTCAATAAAACCATTAACCGTATCTTTCACGTAGTTAAAATCCCTGGTAGGCGTTACATCCCCAAGGTAGATCTGCTTCTTTCCACTAGCGATCTGAGTAATTATGGTTGAAATAATTGCCCGTGCCGACTGCCTGGGGCCATAGGTATTAAATGGACGCACGATACACACCGGCAGACCAAAAGATTTGTAAAAGCTTTCTGCTATTGCGTCCGCCCCAATCTTGGTCGCACTGTATGGAGATTGCGGTTGAAGCGGATGCTTTTCATCTATAGGAACATATTGCGCCGAGCCATATACCTCGCTGGTTGAAGTAATCAGCACCTTTTGTACGCCATTTTCAAGCGCCGACTGGCATACATTCAAAGTCCCCCCGATGTTTGTATCAACGTAACTATAAGGGGCTGTATATGAGTAAGGAATGGCTATCAAAGCGGCCAGATGAAAAATTACGTCAACATCTTTAGTGATTTTGTTTATGTAATGCGCGTCCCGAACGTCTCCGCACAAGACCTCTACGTCGCTCAGACAGTCTATACCCTCAAGCCACCCCCAATCATTGAACGAGTTGTACTGTGACAAAGCCTTTACGCGCAGTCCCTGGTGTACCAAGGCCTCAACCAGATGCGACCCGATAAAGCCATCAGCCCCGGTTACGAGAATTGTTTTTCCAACCAAGTCCATTGCTTATTTGCCCAGGTTCAAATACTATGTGAATAGTAATGCATCTTTTGCCAAACCTAAAGTGAGTTATTCGATGTTATGTCTCAATCGGTGGATAATAAAGTTCTGGTAACAGGAGCAGGTGGATTCATCGGACGTATAGTGGCCGAGTATTTGGGACATGCTGGATATGATGTGACTGGTTTGATCAGAACGCTCCCAAAAGGCAAGCTGCCGTTTAAGTATTTCGCGCACGATCTCGTCCATCCTTTGCAAATTAGCGAACATTTCGATGCGATTGTACATACCGTTGCAAGTGTTGGATATGACTACGATTTTCAAACTTTCAAAGCAAATAATATCGACGCCACTGCCAACATGGCCGAGTTCGCTAAAGCCAAGGGAATAGATAGGTTCATATATTTGTCCTCTACAAGCGCATACGGTCGCGTAGAAGGGGGGGAGAGCAAATGAAAACATCGACATTATAAATCCAAATTATTACGGATTAACAAAATACGTAGGCGAGTTAATTGTACAAGGTCAGAAGAATATAAAGTCTTTGTGCTTAAGGTTGCCTGGCGTTTTGGGTAAGGGCGCTTGCGGTGTTTTACTGTATAACTTTGCAAAAAAAATGTTGGCCAATGAGCCGATAACCGTACATTCGCCCGAGCTCACGATTGCCAATTTTATTCATGTTAACGACTTGGCGAAGTTTATAAACCTGATGCTAGGCAAAGATTTTCAGTCGGATACTCTGATTTTAAGCTGTCACGAGGGAATAAAGATGATCGACATAGTCAACAGGATGAAGCTTAAGCTAAATTCTGCATCAGAAATAGTGATTGTCGAGTCGCAGAACAAGCCCTTCACCATAGACAGTTCCAGAGCCAAATCGGTCGGATGGGTATCTATGGATCCGATTGAAATAATTGATGATTATTGTGCCACTCTATTGACTGGCAATCGGCGCGATTAGAAGCAGCTTAAAACGGTCCGATAAATTCCTTGTTTGGCGAGTCTAAGTAATCACCGGACTTAACGTTCAAAAATGGATCTTGAGTTTTCAAGCCAAGCTGCCGCTTGAC
>JAIRWN010000030.1 GCA_031268985.1 Holosporales bacterium | reverse complement strand
TCATTTTATAATCGTTTAAAAGAGGCCGGGATAATGCATGACGATTACAAAAGCGCTTTGAAGAAAGTTCATGAAGTTTGGCTTGATGTGGAATCATGGTGGCAATCGAAAGAAATTCAAGAGCTTAGAGACGAGTTTTGCTATCGCTATGCTTGGTCAAGCAAAACATGGCGGCGCGATTGGCTAAAGTTCCTCTGGAATCTTTAATTTTTTTCAAAAACTTCCTCCGACGCAAAAGCTCTCAATGTGCTTTGGCTTTATAGTGTGACCTCAACCCAGTAAGCGCTTTAAGTTTAGCAACTTCCTTTGATGTGAGTTCTTTTATTGAGGCCTATGCAAAGTACTATTCCCAACGCAGTCATAAACGTTAGCATAGAGCTGCCGCCGTAGGACACCAATTGAAGAGGAATACCGACAACCGGAATAATGCCTATTACCATTCCTATATTTATAAAAGCGTGTAGACCAAACATGATAACAATACCACCGGCGGAGAGCATTCCAAAATGTGATTTTGATTTTTTTGCTATTTTCAGTCCACAAACAATAACAAAAGCATAGGTAAGGATAATAACGATTCCACCAAGAAAACCCAACTCTTCACATATTGTTGCGAATATAAAATCAGTATGCTTTTCCGGCAGAAAACTCAACTTGGATTGCGTTCCCATCAAAAAACCTTTTCCAAAAAATCCTCCAGATCCCAAAGCGATTTTTGATTGAACGATATGATATCCGGAGCCAAAAGGGTGTTTTTCGGGATTAAAAAACGTAATCACCCTGTTTTTTTGGTATTCATGCATAATAGACCAGATAAAAGGCAAGGCAATAACAGTCGCTGAAATTAGGCTTAAAAAAATACGCACAGGCCGCTTTTCCGCAATTATAACCGTAAATAAACCTATGCAAGCGATAATTACTGCCGAGCCGAGGTCTGGTTGCTTCAGCACTATAAGAAAAGGGAAAAAAACAATCAGCAACGGGACAATACAGCGCTTCATAAGCCTATTCCAAGAAGGGATGCTCATTGCGGTTCCGATATCAGAATAATATCTGGCCAAGGCCAAAATTATGACAATTTTCATAATTTCCGACGGTTGAATTGTAAATATATACAGGTTTATCCAGCGTCTTGCTCCCATACCTATAAAACCGATCAATCCAACCGCAGCCAGAAGAGCCAGCATAATAAAATAGAAATGATATGCCCAAGCGTGCCAAAACTTTATGCTGGAATTAGCGATAACAATCATGAGCAAAAATAAACCACAAAACCTTAACGCATGAGCTAAAGGCCTGCCGATCCAAGACTCGCCGCTTGTGCTGTATTGATAAGCCGTTCCTAAAACAGCCAAGACGCAAACTGACAAAATCAGTCCGGCATGTGTTTTAAATAACAAGTTAACACTTAGGCAGTCGCGGTTTTTCATTTCTGCTTATATAGTCAAACACTTTGCGCACAACAGGAACGCAAGAAGAAGCGCCGGACACGCCGTGTTCGACGACAACGGCTATAGCATATTCCGGTTGTTCTGCCGGGACGTATGCTATAAATAGGCCGTGATCTTTGTACCTCCATAAATGTCCCCTTTTATTGGATAGAGACACTACTTGTGCTGTACCGGTCTTACCGGCCATCGGGTATTGAATGCTATGTCCTTGAGCATATGCGGAAGCTCCAGGCATATTACAAACCAAAAACATGCCTCTTTTTACAAGGTTAATATGCTCAGATGAAATGCCTAAGGACTGACGCGAAGAAGTTCTGTTTTTTTCCAGCGTTGGATATACCGCATATCCCCCATTAGCCAATTGAGCGGCCATAACGCACAGTCTTATTGGTGTGGAGATGATGGCCCCTTGACCGATTGCGGTCAAAATCTTTTGAGCAGCAATTCCTTGTTTTAACGTCAACCTCCCAGGTTGCTCGTATGGAACGTTTACTTTCGTCTTAATTCCTATGCCAAAAGTTTCTGCCATCTCAGTTATGTCAGAGGGCTTAAGTCTAAGTCCCAGATTATAGAAAAAAACGTCACATGAGAAAGCAAGAGCTTGTTCAAGATTTAGATAACCATGACCTCTACGCTTCCAGCAATGGAAGGTGCGATTTCCCAATTGCATGTGCCCCGGACAAAAAAATTTGGTGTTTTTGTCTATTACCCCCGCTTTTAAAGCTGCTAGAGCAACAATTGGTTTAAACGTCGATCCCGGCGGATATAGTCCGGCAATTGATCTATTTATCAAAGAATTAACAGGACTGCCTGCCATAAGCCGCCAATACTTTTTATCGCTCGTAAGTCTATTGGGATCATAGCCGGGCACAGACACCATCGCCAGAATGTGCCCATTCCTGATATTCATGACGACACAAGAGGCGGCCTTGTATTCAGAGAGCAAATCAAAAACAAAATTCTGTAAACCTACATCTATCGTTGTTTCTATATTTTTGCCGCCTTCTGCCTCATAGTCACATAGGTCTCTTAATGGGGCGTTGAATGCGTTAACTTCCATTTTTTTCATACCAAACTCACCAGAGAGTTCTGTATTAAAATATTGTTCGATACCGGTTTTCCCGCATTTATACTCTGACGGCAATGTTATTGAGTCGGATGCTGAAGATAAATATCCAACAACATGACATGCGGCTTCTTTTAGAGGATATGCTCTGTAGTAACAAGGCTCTACATAGAAACTTTTGTATCTATTAAGTAAACATAAGCAGCTATTTACCTGATCCCAGGTCATTTCATCCTTTATGACAATGTTGCCGATAGGAGAGGTTTTCTTGGCTTTTTCAAGAAGACTTGCTTGCATGGAATTACGATATTGAACGTCGCTTAAGAATGCTTTTATATCAGCTATCAAATTTTTTTTTACGCTACTGTCGCCCATAAGACGATACTTCACCTTAGTGAAAGCCAAAGGCGTACCGTCCGATGCAAGGATCTGCCCTCTTCCGGGAATTATCGGTCTTACGCGGATTCTATTTTTGTTAGATAAAAGCGTGTAATGTTCGTGCTGTATTATTTGAAGGTAGTATAATCGTCCGACAAGGACGCCGAATAACAAGATTGTTATGTAGGCAACGGTCCTTATTCTATTTTGAAAAGAGGGCTTCCTCCTAGGCATAATTATTCAGTCGTCCTTGAGAGAATAAAAATAGGTATGCCGCCGGATATAGAGCCATTGTAAACAAAAATTCTGGCAATATTTCTGATGTAATTTTAGTCGGCAATCCAAGAAGAATCTGAAAATAGTTCAGCGCTGCCAAAACGCAGACAAGAATAACGAAAAACAAAAAATAAACTGTAGCAAGCCCTGCATCGTACAATATCATGCTCAGCGCGTTTACGATAAAACTCAAAATTACTACACCTATCAAGGTTGATCCGCAAAAACTGCCGCCAACAAAGTCTACGTAAACGGAAGCGAACACAATTTCAAAAAAATTAAGCCCGGGACGTTTGTACATAAGCTGATTATAAAAAAGCATAAAAAAGAACATTTGAAGGTTTATCGGAAATAACACGACGTTAACAATCGAACTGAAATAAAAAACAAAAATCAAAAACAAAAACTGCATCGTAAACCAATCAATCGCCTTGCAATGCTAAACATCTTGAGTTTTATTTGCAATAACGAGAAAATTTTTCTTCATAGCTTCGATTTCGTCACGGTATTTGGCGGCTAATTCAAAGTCTAAATCAGAGGCGGATTTTTTCATTTTTTTCTCAAGATCTTTAAAGTGTTTTTTTATCATTTTTGAGTTTTTGTATGGGGCGGAAGATTTTACATCGACCGTAGATAAGTCGCTATTGCGCACGGATCCCAGTATATTGCTTATCGATTTTTTTATCCCGTCTGGAGTTATGCCGTGTTCTTTATTATAGCGTTCTTGCGCGGCTCGACGGCGGTTTGTCTCTTCAATCGCCAAACGCATGGATTCGGTAATCGAATCCGCATAAAAAATCGCCTTACCATCGATATTTCTTGCCGCGCGCCCAATAGTTTGGATTAAAGAAGTTTTCGATCGCAAAAACCCTTCTTTATCAGCATCAAGTATTGCAACAAGTCCACATTCAGGAATATCGAGCCCCTCTCTTAATAAATTTATTCCGATCAGCACATCAAATATGCCCAGCCTGAAATTTTTTATTATTTCAATTCTTTCCAGCGTATCTATGTCAGAGTGAATATAGTTGACTTTTAATCCGGATTCTGAAAGGTATTTGGTCAAATCTTCGGCCATCCGCTTTGTAAGCGTAGTCACAAGAATTCTGCTACCGCAGGATATCACTTTCGCACATTCATTAATAAGGTCGTCTACCTGATGTTCGGTTGGACGCACAAAACATTCCGGATCTATTAAACCGGTCGGTCTTATTATTTGTTCAGCGACTACCCCATTGGTTTTCTCAAGCTCTGTTTTCCCAGGGGTAGCGGACACGAACAACGTCTGAGGTCTCATTCGTTCCCACTCTTCAAATTTAAGCGGACGGTTATCAAGGCACGAAGGAAGCCTAAATCCATAGTTGACAAGCGTCTTTTTCCTTTGCCTGTCGCCATTATACATTCCGCCAATTTGAGGAACGGCAACGTGACTTTCGTCAACGATCAGCAAAGCATCTTTTGGCAAATACTCAAACAACGTTGGCGGAGGTTCACCTTCGGCCCTACAGGTCAAATATCTGGAATAATTTTCAATGCCTCGGCAATACCCGGTGAGTTCAAGCATTTCAAGATCAGATTTTATACGCTCATTTATGCGTTGCGCCTCGACAAGAAGCTCATTTCTCCGAAATTCTTCACGCACCGACACAAGCTCGCTCTTTATTTCGCAAATTGCCCTTGAAACAATGTCGCGCGAAGTAACGTAATGACTGTTAGCGTAGACTTTTATCGAATCCAACGGGTTCAATTTTTTGCCTGTAAGCGGGTCGGCCATAAACATTTCCTCAATCTCATCGCCAAAAAGCATAATCCTGAAAGTCTTGTCTTCCATATGTGAAGGGAAAATATCGATCGTATCCCCATTTACGCAAAATGTTCCACGCTCAAAGCAAAAGTCCGTGCACGTATATTGAAGACCTATAAGCCTTCTTATCAGCCCCTCTCTATCAATTTTATCGCCTTTATAAAAGGCGATAACCATTTTTCCGTACATTTCAGGAGACCCTATGCCATATATGCAAGATACGCTTGCAACAACGATCACGTCGCGCCTTTCAAGTAGGGCTTGAGTCGCGCTGTGACGCATCCGGTCTATTTGTTGGTTTATTGCCGCTTTTTTCTCAATAAATGTATCGATCTTCGGCACATAGGCCTCCGGCTGATAGTAATCGTAATAGGAAACAAAATACTCTACGGCATTATCAGGGAAAAAACCTTTCATTTCGCCATAAAGTTGAGCAGCCAAAGTTTTATTAGGAGCCATTATGAGCGCGGGAGTATTTAACTCGGCAATCACGTTGGCCACAGTAAATGTTTTTCCGGATCCGGTTACTCCAAGCAGGACCTGATCTTTTTTTCCGTTTGAAAATTCGGCAACGATGTCTTTTATGGCTTTTGGTTGGTCACCGGCAGGAACATAATCAGACTGAAGCTTAAACAACTTTGCAGGCATATCAAACTCAAACATTTGCTATAAAGCGCCATTCCAACACAAGAAAAGCTCGGCGTACACCTTTGAAGCTTTTTAGTTCCGGAAGACTGCAGACGAAGCCCCAACGTACTGCGGTTGTGACTTTTGCCGTCTTTCATATTTCTGACAGCCCACTTTGCCAAGCAAATTTTTGCTCGAACGGCCGGCCATGCTTATGGCTTGTCGACAAACGACCAGCAAATTGGACTGAACAAGAAGTTTTAATGTTAATTCCTTCCAAATCTTGCAATAACTTTGCAAGAAATGTCATACAACGAAGCAAACTTCTTTTCCGCAAATTCAATGCATCGTCTAAACTTAAGACTCCGCAGCCTTTTTGCTTTTAGATTTTTTTGGGGCGGCAACTATTTTGGGCATAGCAATCAGTCCTACTCTGCCCAAAAATAAAGCTACACGATCGCTTGGCTTAGCCCCATTGGAAAGCCAGTATTTGATTCTGTCTTCAACCAACGCAACCCTCTGCGGATTATCGTTTGACAACAGCGGATTATATGATCCAACTGATTCAATAAATTTTCCATTACGAGCGCGACGCGAATCAGCAACCACTATCTTGTAATAAGGGGTTTTCTTTGCGCCAAAGCGAGCCAATCGTATTCTTACTGACATCTGTTTCCTAAGCGATTATTCCGTTATTTTGTACCCGTATACTGCGGCAAAATCAATAAAAATCCTCCCCCCCCCCCCCTAAAACCAAAAATTATAAGGGTCTATGTCAATACTCAGCTTTATCGAGCTTGGAATTTTGACATTTTCAAGCCAGCGCCTTATGTATCCTTGAATATCGAAATTTCTTGCCGCACGTAATAAAATTCGCCAGCGCGTACGGCCGTGCAGTTTTGTCATTGCTGCCGGCGCTGGGCCAAGTATCTGAAGGAGAGGATCGTCTTTGTTCGGATTGTCAAGCATTGCAAAAGCGACAGAGGTTATTTGTTTCGCGAAATATTCAATTTGTTTAGCGTCGTTCGACGATAAAACAATTGCAGCAAGACGCGTATAAGGAGGGAGTCTGCTCAGCTCACGATTTTTCATCTCAATCTTAAAAAATTCTTCGCTGTCGTATTCTTTCAGCATCTTAAAAAGCTGATTCTCTGGGTTATAGGTCTGTATAAATACTTTCCCTCTCGTATAAGCTCGACCCGCACGACCTGATACTTGTTGAATGGCTTGGTAGGTTCGTTCTATGGCGCGGGGATCGCTTCCCATAAGCCCCGCATCTGCGTCGATTATGCCAACCAAGGATATGTCCGGAAAATGATGTCCTTTGGAAAAAATCTGTGTCCCAATGATAACATCATAATTGTGAGCAGTTACGCCATCGTAAAGTTGCTGCATCTTTTTAACTGTGGAAGCGGTATCAGACGAAGCAATAACAGTTCTGGTTATAGGCAGTTTAATCGCAAGCTCTTGCTGAATGCGTTCAACTCCTGCGCCGTAAGCAAATAAGGATTCCTCGCCGCATTCGGGGCACTTGCTTGATTTTTTCTCCTGATGTTCGCAATAGTGACAAGTCAGAATTCGGCACTTTTTGTGCTCTACCAGCCAGCTTGTACAGTTTGGACACTGAACGTGGTGTCCGCATTTGCGACACAAAGTAAGGGGAGCGAAGCCGCGTCTGTTTATGTACAGAAGAGATTGTTGGCCCGATTTAGCTGTGCTTTCTATTTCTAACAGCAGTTTATCCGAAATATACCCGACGTTCCCTGAACCGCGCATGTCAACAATCCCTATTTCCGGCATCAAGACTTCGGAAAATCTGCTTGGCAATAGCAGTCTTTCGTACTTACCTGTTATGCAATTGTTCATAGTCTCAATCGACGGGGTAGCAGATGACAGCACTATTGGTATTGAAAGGATTTTTGCTCTTAAAACCGCCATATCCCTGGCGTTATATATTGTTCCTTCTTCTTGCTTATAAGACGAATCATGTTCTTCATCCACCACGATAAGTCCTAGGTTTCTGAAAGGGAGGAACAAGCCGGATCTGGCCGCAATTGTTATGCCAACTTCACCGCTTATTGATTTCAGCCAAGCATTTCGCCGGTTTTTAGGTGTTACTGCGGAATGCCAAACAAATGGAGGGGTGCCGAAGTATTTCTTCAGTTTATCGATCATTTGCGGGGTAAGCGCGATTTCCGGCAATAGAATTAGGCATTGTTTACCTCTACTTAAGGCGTGTTCACATGCCTTCAAGTATGTTTCCGTTTTTCCTGAGCCCGTTACCCCGTCCAAACAAAATACCGAAAATTTCCTCTGCTCCACAGCTGAATATATATGAAAAGCTGCTCGTTCTTGGTCTTTTGTAAGTCGCAATTCTACGGAAATATTATTGTCATCCGGCGCGAATGGTTTTGGGTTGATTTCTTTGAACAGAGTAGGCTCGCCCAATACTATTCTTAAGACAGATCCGCGGTCTATGATATTATAGTCCGAGACTTTGTCGATAAACGTAAGCATTGACCCAGGAATTGCGGGATATTCGTATATTCGGGATATTTGTTTTATATTGGCTATAGACGAAGATTCTGCTTTTGACCATATAACGCCAAGCGCTGTTCGTGATCCAAAGAGGACTTTTACGATTTGTCCCGGCTTTAAGCAGACGTTCGAAGAATAGGTATAGAGCCGGTTAATTGGCGCTGAGACCAATACGTTAAAAAGGTGAGACTCTTTAAACAGATCATTCTGCGATGACATGGTTTATTTGGCATTTATCATGCCAATCAGGTCACGCAGTTCCTGTTTTGCCGCAACATGAGATATTGTTAATTCGCGGTTAATAGCCTCAAAATCAAGAAGGGTCAGGCCGGACACAAAAAGCTCACGGAATATAACGCGCTCATTAAACCCGGTCGCAAGCCTAAAGCCAATCCGCTTTGCAAGAGCGGACAAAACCTCCTCAACTTTGCCTCGGTTATGTGAATACAGGTTCGTAAGACGGTTACGCATTACTATCCAGTCTATGGATCTTTTTTCTCGTGCCATACGGACCTTTCTTTGTTCCCAAACCATCTCGGAATACAAACTGGGCGACAGATTATTTCCATCAGCCCGCACAAGCATGTCCAAATCAACAAAACTGTCATTTAGCGGGGTTATTATAGTATCTGCGTAAGAGTGCGCCAAACGCGACAAAAACACGTCATTACCCGGCGTATCAATCAAAATGAAGTCGTAACCTTCAAGTTGTTGCAAGGCTGAAACAAAATTTTCTTGTTCTTCTTGTTCGGCAGACTTGAGGTTCTCGCGACCGCTCTTGTGCACAGAAAAATGTTTGGGGACAGCGAGCGAGGTTTGTTTTTCTTTTATAAAGATCAGCCTGTTGCTTACATACCTTGTAAGAGTTCCTTGTCTGGCGTCAACGTCTATTGTTCCTACCGCTGCGCCCTCTCTCAAAAAGTACATAGCAATGTGCATACAAATGGTGGATTTGCCGGTTCCCCCTTTTTCATTACCGAAAACTATTATACAAGGCTTCGCCAATGTTTTCCCTCACCTTTTGATTTTTGCGGAATTCTTTTGCTGCTATGATAGATAATATATCCGGCAATTGCCACACATACTGTCAGCACACCTATAATTATGGTTGTAAGGGCGTTAATTTGCGGTGAAAGGCCCATGCGAATACTTGAAAAAACAACCATAGGTAGGGTTGTCGATTGAGGGCCCGAGACAAAGCTAGCAAGCACTACATCATCGAAGGACAAGACAAATGAAAGTACCCATCCGCTTATAATTGCCGATGATATTGCCGGTATTGTTATTACAAAGAACACTTTGGTTGGAGTTGCCCCCAGGTCAAGCGCGGCTTCTTCTATAGAAGAATCTATTTCTGCCAACCTTGATTGAATAATCGCAGTTACATAAGACAAAGACAGGGTTATGTGCGCGATTGTGACCGTCATAGATCCGTGTTCTCCCGGCCAGCCGAATAAATTATTCATTCCAATAAAAAGCAATAGCAAAGAAAGCCCGGTTACGACGTCCGGCATAATCAAAGGCGCGGCGATCATGCCTATGAAAAATGATTTACCGCTGAAGCGCTTGAACCTGACTATCGCAATGGCTGCCAAAGCTCCAAGCACAACAGAAACCGTGGCTGTGCAGCACGCGATTTTCAGACTGTTCAACGTGGCGTCCAACATTATCCTGTTCTGCGCCAACGTGTGATACCATTTAAACGAAAAGTGTGACCATGTTGTAACAAACTTTGAGCCGTTAAATGAAAACCCAATAACACAAAATAGCGGGACATACATAAATGCATATCCGAAAGCAAGCATAGAAAGCAGAAATTTAGATCTTTTCATTATACCTGACCGGCCCGCTTGTTAAGTCTGCTTTGCCTTCCGCTGTGCCAAAGAGTGACGGGAATCGCTACAAATATAATCATTATTACTGAAAGTGCTGACGCTACTGGCCAAGAGAGGTTTGTGAAGAATTCGTTCCAAACGATTCTGCCAATTGTTACCGTACTTGGATCGCCAAGTATTTCCGGCATTACGTACTCGCCAATTGCAGGCATAAAGACAAGAAAGATCCCTGTCGCCACCCCACGCATAGAAAGAGGCGCGACGACTGAGAAAAAAACCTTCGTGGGCGCGCAACCCAAATCCTGAGCAGCTTCGATAATGGATTTGTCAATTTTTTCAAGCGAAGAATAAACCGGCAATACCATGAACGGGAGATAAGTATAAACAATCCCTATTATTACGGCGCAATAATTACCCATCAGTTTAAGAGGATGATCAATGACTCCGAGATAAAGCAAGATGTTATTAATTACCCCTGTTGGCGCCAAAAGCATTACCCAAGCATAAACTCTCATCAAAAAAGAAGTCCAGAAAGGCAGTACTACAAGCATGAGCATGATCATTCTTGTTTTTCGGCCAGATCTGACAATTGCATACGCCATTGGATAGCCAATGAGCAAGCAGGCCAGAGCCGAACCTGCGGCGATCACTGTGGAAGTTAGGAACGTTCTTACATAAAGCTCGTCTGTAAACAGAAGACGGTAATTAGCTACGTTAAAAGTCAGCTGCGCGATATTATCATCCAACCATTTAAAAATGGCGCTATATGGCGGGACTTGCAAAGCGCTATTAGCAAAGCTGATTTTAAGTAAGATCAAACATGGGCACAGAAAAAACACCAGCAACCATAAGTATGGAATACCAACTACTATAGAACTGCCTTTAAAATGAAACTTCCGTACGTCTATTTTAATTTTCTTCGGCAGCATTTTTAACCTAGGCCGTCAGCAATATGGAATTTTCCGGAAGCCAGTAGAGATAAACCTCGTCGTCCCACTGGATAGGACGCTCTGCTATGCGAAACAAGTTTGTTGCGGTTGAGTAAACAATACGCCCGTTGGCAAGTTCTACGTGATATATTGATACGTCTCCGAGGTAGACAATGTCCTGCACAATCCCTTTTACGCAGTTATAGTTGCGATCTTTTGGCGGACGTTTCGATATTACTACCTTCTCCGGCCTTATTGCTATACTTACATGGGCGCCTATTGCTGCCGACGTGGAATGCTCAACCATAATGTTGATTTCATCAAGCACGCTGGAGCGCACAACGGCATAGTTTTCTTCTTCTTCCATCACTACGCCTTCGAACATATTGATCGTTCCGACAAAATTCGATACGTATTTAGAGTTTGGATATTCATAAATTTCGGTTGGCGTGCCAACCTGAATTATACGACCGTCCGCCATTATTCCTATACGAGAAGCCATAGTCATTGCCTCTTCTTGGTCGTGCGAGACCATAATAAAGGTAATACCAACTTCTTCTTGGATATTAACGAGTTCAAGCTGGGTCTTTTCGCGCAGTTTTTTGTCAAGCGCAGCAAGCGGTTCGTCCAACAAAAGCAGCTTCGGTCTTTTAACTAAACTTCTTGCAAGGGCTATACGCTGACGTTGTCCGCCCGAGAGCTGGTGTGGTTTTCTTTTTTTAAAATCCAGCATTTGCACCAACTCAAGCACGTCATTGACGCGTTCATTGATTTGCGATTTGGGAAGTTTTTCTTGTTTAAGTCCAAACGCTACGTTTTGCTCTACATTCATGTGCGGGAACAAGGCGTAAGACTGGAATACCATACTTACAGGTCGGCGATGAGGCGGAATTCCTGACATATCGATTCCGTCTATATAAATCCTCCCGGACGAAGGAATTTCAAATCCAGCCAACATCCTTAAAAGAGTGCTTTTGCCACAACCAGACCTGCCCAACAAAGAAAATAATTCTCCGCGGTAGACGGACAGCGTTACTTCATCGACAGCGATAGAGCCGTCGTAATCTTTAGTGAGATTTTCGATATAAACATACGGCCTTTCTTCCGGATCATGCCAAGGCTCGATTTTATTTAAATGTCGTGATTTTGCCGCCAACTTCCCTTCGCCTTAAGAAACGTAACACGCTATATTTCTAGCACAGTTTGGCAGAGCGTTCTAGGCCCTTCAACTCTCTACCAATCATAATCGAGAGGAGATTTTTTATTCTTCTTGAAAAAGCAAATTTTTTGGCGTAGTATAAAATGCCTAAGTTTTAGCATCATACACCGGTCTCGGATCGGTGTACGAAATTGGATTAGTTTAAAAAAATCATGCTATAATGACACAAATGTCAGATAAGTATGTGTTTAATGACAACAATGTCATTAAAATCGTGATAGGTGACAGTTTATAGGTGGGCTACTAACCATTCGTAATGAATGGAAATCCAAATTAACAAAACAAGTCATAGACATCAACGATGAGTGTTTTCTCGATATTGGATGTTGTATTAGTGACAAAAGTTGGATTTACAAAAAAATTCAAACAATACTTATCGATACATATGGAACAAAGAAAATTCATTGTTGTCATTTTTTATGCTTTTTTTGAACGAATTGCAAATTCACGGCACCGTGCTTGCAATGGAAATTAATAGTTATTTATTACATTGTTAAAGAATTCAAAATTCATCTTCATAAGAGCGCAAAGGCTATTACAGATTCTGAGTGCTAAGAAATCAAAAATCTAGTTTCTTTATCGCTACTCAGCCCTTATCGGACTATCACTAGTGATAAGTGCGCGAGATTAATCAATTTCGTTATTCTATCTAAAAATGCTCCGTGCGTGTTCTCAGCTATTTTCGACACCGTCATTCCATATCCTAGCAGCGGCCTAAATGTGCTGGCGGAGGAAGAGGGATTCGAACCCTCGATACGACTTAACACCGTATAACGGTTTAGCAAACCGTCGCCTTCAGCCTCTCGGCCATCCCTCCAAGAATACAGAATATACATACAATGCTTGTTTGACGCAAGCTACCCCAATAGTTAGCAAAAATTACCAAAAAAGGTTTTGGCTTTTGCTAAAGTCCGATCGGTCAGAATGCGCCGGAATTTGCAGAAGCCTAACAGAAGCAAATTCAAGTCAAAAAAACAAGCTGACGGATTCTTTATTTTCTTGAAATAACGTGCTTTATCAATACAGAGTTATTCAATAGCCAAACACGCTTTTCCGACAAACATTACTGCTGCCAGTGTTAAATTTACTACTTTATTAATACATTTTGATAAATTCATTCGCGATGATGAAGCCTTGAATAAGAACGACAATCTCAAGCCATTTATGTGTCACTTGAAGCCATTTTTTCGAGTTTCATGGGCGTTCAGCGGCCAATGAACAATCGCTGTTATCACAAAAAACAACAAAAATAATAATCTAAAAAAACATTAGGTCAGTATAGCTCAGCAATTGGCAATATTCAAGCTGTGAGCAGAACAGATAAATTATAAAAGCATATCGTGTGGAAATCTCACAAACTTATTCCGCGTGCTGGATTTTTATAAAAATTTGTGCCAGGCTCAAAAACTATGCGTTTTATCCGCACGCATAATTAATGTGCCGAAAGGGCGCGTACGACTTAATGGGGGATAGTTTAGCGGTAGAACTCCCGGCTCTGGACCGGGCAACCCTGGTTCGAATCCAGGTCCCCCAGCCATAAGCCCTGAGAAAAAGCAGTCAGAACTGACGCGGTATATGAGTTTGTGGGCCGCGTCAAACCTTCATTAAAACTCGTAGAACGATTTTGGCAAAGCTAGAGCGTTTTTTGTTGTGATCTCTTTTCACATTCTAGTAATCTTAATTATGAATTGTATTTTTTATGGAAAATAAAATGCGTAATGAGAATTTTAGTACAATCAAGAAAATTTTGTTTGGACTGATGCTTGCGGAAAATGCCTTATGTGCGCTACCCAGTCTCCCGATATACAGCATCGATGGTTTGCCGCCCGATAGATTTGTGTATGATCATTTGCGTAATGAGGAGTGTCAAGATGGGGTATGTTTTAGACTATGGGAAGATGCTAGCAGTAAAGCCCCGAAAGATTGGAATCCAGCGCTGAAACATACTTTCATTATGTTACACTATACCGTTGCGCCTACTTATAAATCGACCATACAAACGTTTTATGAAAGGGGCGTTTCATCTTGTTATGTTATAGATGAAAATGGAAATTGTGCCTTGGTCGTTAACCCCAATGATTTTATAGCGTTTCATGCAGGAGCATCTTATTTTGGCGGTTTTTCTAGTCTAAATTATTTCGCTATTGGAATAGAGCATGTCGGCCCTGGTTTTGGGTTGACATATAAGATAGTGGACGGTTTTGACGCTCCGATACAGGCGCCTGGCGACTCAAGATTTTGGTATCCTTTTGGTCCAGAGCAAGTAGAAACGTCCGGTCTTACAATTGCATGCCTGCAGAAAAGACATAGAATTTCCAGCTGGAACGTTATTACTCATGCCGATTGTACATTTACCAGAGCACCTGATAACATAAAGTCTGATATCGGCCCGTTGTATCCTTATCGCCGTGTAGCAGAAACGTACGGTGCAGGATTTTGGCCGTCTGAAAGCCATCAGATTACGCATGAATTGATTGCAAGAATGGGAAATCTCGCCGAACCTCTTCGATCCGTTTATCACGCTAATAGAGTCATTTGGCTATTATGCGCAATCCGAAAAGTACGAAGAATGTAATCTTATTCGCGCTTATCAAATGCATTATTCCCAGGTCAATATCTCTGGAGAGCTGTTGACCGCGACTAAAGAAGATATATTAAGACACGCAATTGCGCTTCACGGCTACGTAGACCCGATCACGGGAACTAAATATGATTTCTTCATGAGGAAAATTGGCGAACTTGAAGTGACTAATCAAGGATTGATGAGTGTTCTTAGGGAATTTTTCTGAGTAAAGGCGGTTTTATCGAGATAAAACTTTTTTGTGGCACTTTCAGCTTGTTGTCTGTTTATCGGGAAGAGGTTCCACCAAAATGGTAGTTAGTGTTTGGCTAAAAATTACTCGAGCAAAATTGAGGGTTTTTATGAAAAATTGCAACAATCAAAAAGAAGATTTTTTGCAACATTTGATGCCATGATAAAAGAAAAAAGCATTATAATTGATCGCCTGAAGAGATTGGCACATCCCCGATTTACAAATCTGATATATCATTTGATTATGATGAATATATCAATGAAATGCAGTCGCAGGACGGTCAAGAAATTGATGTTTACTATGGCAATGACAAGTCTTTAAGAGTCATCGAGATCATTTGTACAGTCGACACTGTAAAAAAGACATGGCAACGAAAATGTCTAGTAATGGCCTCATGCGCCGTCTTTTAGTAAAAAGACAAATTATTTCATATTTACTTAAGTTTATTGGTAAAACACAACTAACAAATACAAGCGCATGAAGACGCATATAAGCCTAAGGCCTTCCCGGGCAACCTCTTCTTTTAAGCCAGATAATTTTTTGGAGCTTAGCGTCTAGTCTTGTTGGTATTCACGTAAAGCTAGCTCCATATCTGCGGGAGTATCTATTTCGTAGCATTTTATTGGATATGATTTCAAAGGCAGATGAGGCTCGAATAAGCTGTACACATATCTTTCGCCGGAAACTATGTTTATATTGGAAATATATGCTATGCCGCTCCATTCATATTCGGTTTTATGATTTCTGTGAAAATTGATAATACGCAAATCGTCGTCCAAATCCACGAAAACTGCTTCTTCCGTTTTAGATTCAGTAATTCCTATAACAGATTCTTTTTTGTTTGCACAAAAATTAACAAAACTTTCGAAGGAAGTTTTATCAATTATTAGATCCCCGTCCATAATAATGTATGGATCACTAATCCCATATGCTGCCAGAGATAAGCTGTATAAATTACTTGAATTAATATAATTGTCGTTTCTGACAAAAACGACATCTTTACGCAATTCAAGCACATGCTTCATCAGTTCTTTTTCCATAAACCCGCTTACTATGCGCACATCTTCTATGCTTTCTAGGAGTTCCAAAATTCTGTGTACCAAAGTTTTTCCTAAAAAATCAACCAAAGCCTTTGGTTGATTTAGGCCCAAACGACTGCCCAATCCGGCACAGCTTATTACAGCGTGTTTAATAGTCGACATAAGGCACTCTCATCAAAAACAACATAGTTAGCAAGTTCTATTAGTGATTGAACCGGAAAATGGACTGCTCCAAACGCTATCGAATAATCAGCCTGTTCAAACAAATTAACATCTCCCATTCCATCTCCTATTGCCACTATTTTCTTAAATCTTTTTCTAAGATTGTTCACGTATACTCCTTTATGCGCTATTTCCTTAATACCAATTAACCGGTCTTGCTCAGTATTGGCCGTGGAACAGAAAAATTTGCACCCTATCCTTTTTATTAAAGGCTCTATCCAAACATCAAGATTGCCTGTAATAACAAAGCATATATCTTTGTTTAGTTTTATGTAATGCAGCATCTTCTCAAATAAATCTACCTTGGCAATCAACGACTGCACGGCACTTATGTTTACATCCTGCAGTAGCTTGCATCTTAGCTTAAACGAACTTTCAAAAGGGATAACTCCGTCCAATGTTGCGCGCGTCAATGCATTAATTTCTTCATGACAACCCGCGCATCTGGCAATCAAAGGCAGCAATTCCTCTTTCGTGAGAGTGCCATCCAAATCAAAACAAAACGCTGTATCCATATTCATTTAGTTCTTCCGGAAAACAAACCACATGCTGATCGTGCTCTCTTCGGAAATATGATCACTCAGCATACCTCGGCCTTCTTCTACAAAAAGGTCGTTTTGCGTAAACATTTTAACATAAGCATCTTCTGTTCTATACTTTCCGGCATAATTGTTGTCATTAAGAATTTTATCTTTATCGACACTTATAGAATCTTTCAAAAACAAGTGCCCCCCCCCCCCTTTCGGCCAAAAAGTCGTAGAATTTCTGTGTTGTAATATCTTCACATTCAACGTCTACCAGATATGTAAACAACCCCATACAACATATAGCATCAAATCTCCTTGTTAGATTATTCGTTAATATATCAAATTGTTCAAACTTAATATTCGTCAAACTGCGAACTGTGTTACGGGCCGCTTTAATCATATGCGGAGAAAGATCATATCCATAAACGCTACCTGCTAACCTGCTCAGCAAAACCGTAAACCACCCATCGCCACACGCTATGTCTGCCACAACAGATTGTTTGTTAATGCGCGGACGAATTTCTTTGTCCAAAAAAAGAATCTGATTCATAAACCTGTCAGGTTCGTTAAACAAATATGAAAGTCCAAATTGCTGACAGTTTTCCCAATATCTCGACGCTACTTCCTGCGGATTATGCTTTTTTAGCTTGAAGACTGTATTATTGAACAAATTTATAACTTTATCCTTATTATACAGACTTATGTATAAAAACGCCAAAACTGAGATGGCAACCAAACCAAAACCCAGACCGGATTTGCCAAGAACAAATCCTATACAAGCCAAAACGTAACTTAACCCTAACAGTAAAGTAGTTCTGTTCATTATCTGATATTTTTTGCAAACAAATAATACTTTTGGCTGGTTTCTTTTCTACTATTCAAAGTTTCATCCAGTAACAAAGCTGATTCTTGAAGACAAAAATCGATTGGATTAAAGGCCATATTGAACAGACGAAAATACTCGCTATCTGTTCTATAAATGGCATTATACGTATTTCCCAATTCACTGGAATAAAAATCTTTCAGCGTTAATCGATCTCCAACAATTGATACAGATTCGCGAATATATATTTGGCTGTTACTCGCCATTATAGACGGCAAAAACCCTAAAACCCTTTCCAATTTTGAATCGTTTAAATACATAAATGTACCGTTTACTATGCATAAGTCGTAACCGGCTTTTTCAAATTCGGCAAAATTTGAAATGTTGCATAAATCCCAACAATAAAAACGAAATCCTGCTTCGTCATTAAATTTCTGCTTGGCTGTTTTTATACATTCCCGGGAAAAATCTATGCCATCGTACCGAAAAATTTTGTCGCAGAACCATTTCGCCCACCTACCTATGCCGCACCCTAAGTCAATTATCTTCGAAGCCTTGCTTATGTTAAACTTATTGAAAATCGCTTCGTACTCTCTGACATCTCTTGCCAAAGCTACTTCTTTAGACTGCATCGTCACGGACTCTAGGCTGCCCCCGTGCTCTCTCACTTGCTTATTAAAAAAAGCTTTTACAGCGCCGCACTCTAAATCAGTGCGAGAACCGTACAATCTTGTCTCACAAATTTCCAACTTTACCCTTTAAACGCGTATTCCAACATTCGCAAACATAATCCGCTAAAACGTCTAAAACACTTATGATCGGTAATCCAGATTTTATCTGCGAAGAAAACAAGGCTATGTCTGTGCATCCCAGCACTATGCCCCCCCCCCGCATTTCTTGCAAATTCTCTATATGATCAACAACCGCGTTATAATGACTAATGGCCGATTCATCATTCCCCTTTTTCATCAAACAGATGCCCGTAGTAAGCAAATCTTGAAAATCAGCCGCTGGATAAATAATTCGAGCACAAATATAACGCTCCCAAACTTTGGCGATTACACTTCCATTCGAGCACAAAATTCCGATTCTTTCGCAGTCCAAATCCGCTATTCTTTGCGCAACTACGTCTAATAGATTTATCATTGGAATGCCTACTTTTTCAATTATTTTATCCCAGCAAGCATGGGCTGTTATACAAGTCATACAAAGAGACTTTGCCCCGCATTTTTCCAAAGATTGCGCTACGTTTATATAATTTTGCGTAAAATCTTCGCCTTTACCTTCTAAAAACATAGACCTGGAAGGCGCTTGAGTAGCGCCATACAAAATAATTTCAGGGTGATGACAATCCCGGAATGCTCCGGATGTTGTTATTTTGCGTTCTAATAAATACAAAAAACGATTTACTGCTCTTACTCCGGCCCCGCCGATAATACCAAGAGGGAAATCTATTAACTTCTCTATTGCTGTTTTAGATAATTGCATATGTTAGCAACCGCATCATTATTCAACAAATGGCCGTCTGTTATCTTATTGCAACTTACATCATCTTCCAAGGTTACTTCATCGACAAACCGCTCTATATCCCGAAAGTCATAAGCCTTTTCGTAGCGCTCTAACATTCTGTTCCCAAATTCATTGAGCTTGGTACGATCTCGTCTTTCTAAATAAAGCCCAGGTTTGTTGTATGGTACAAATTCTGCTATAAAAGATATGCTGTCCAATATTAAGGCATCGCATACGGAAAACATCTGTTGATAATCATTACCAATATAACAGGCAGCGTTATGATTGGAATTCCAAACGCTTATGTATTCGTCGAATTCGGCCCCACTCATAAAACCGGTCGATATAACGCCATTTCTTAAGTTAGGATGAGGCCTAAGCGCAAAAAACACATCCCTTGTTCTTTTAGCCATATCTAGCATATCTTTGCAATAACGATCGAAATTCCCCGATTTGCAATTTGAGTAAATATCCGAAATAGTCCAATGTGGAGCCCATATTATTATTTTTTTAAAATTTTGCTTTATCTTTTTCCAATAGCTATCTGTTACGCAATTAAATGCAATCGAAGCGTTTTTGGGATAACCCAAATATAATACATTGCGCCCGGCTTTTCTTTGATATTTTTTAAATTGTTCCAGATGCCATGGAGATTCACAAAAAATCCTCCAACACAAATTATGAAAATAGCGATTGTAATACCCGGTATCCGAGGAGTTGTTTAGGTTGTCCAGCATCATATATCCATAGGGGATATAACATACTCTTGCAAACAAGCTCATAAAATCTGCTCTTTGATGTTTTGCGTAAGTTTGCATGTATGGATCTAAATAAAAAACATAATCCGGCGATAAAGAGAGCAAATCTAGCGGCGTTTTTAAGTCTTCGGATATTCCCTCCGTGTAAGAAATATTTTGCTCCGCTAAAGAGCTGATAAGTTGCTTATACGTGTACGCATCCAGTTCATTATTTTCTTTGTACAAAGGTACGGCGATAATGCTGGGTAAAAAATCCGAATCCGATAACATGAGCTCGTAGACTTCCTTAAAACAGTTAAGAGTGCCGGCTGTATTTATAAGGAGAAGTACTTTAATAGGTTTGCTATGTCCCCGTATTTTATCGCAATTTTCTCTTGCGAAATCCAACTGTTCTTGAAGATTTAAAATTTCCTTGGCACAAGCTGTACTTTTTGCTTCAGTACGATAAAAATAAGCCGGGGAAAGGAAAACTTTCAAAAGTTTCTTCAGCTTAAGCCGGATGCCGGTATTGTATAACCGTTTTAGTAATCGTTGAAAATATTTGGCGTCGAATCGGCTCATTTTCGTTTTAATACTTTTTTAAATTACAAACCAAAACTGTGGCCTAAGTACAAACGCCTCGCAATCTTGTTATCCATAATTTCTTCCGAATGGCCTTCGGTCAGAATCTTACCTTCATACATTATATAGGCATACTCGGCGATTTTGAGAGTATCCACAACGTTATGATCGGTGATTAATATTCCAATCCCTATAGATTTAAGCTGCTTAATTAATGCGCGCATATCTTGAACAGCAATCGGATCTATGCTGGCCAGCGGTTCATCAAGCAAAATAAATTTTGGTTTGGCAGCCAGAGCGCGAGCCACCTCAAGCCGTCTACGCTCGCCTCCGGACAAGGTGAGAGAAGAGTTATAACGCAAATGTGTAATCGAAAAAACCTCAAGCAATCTTTCAAGTTCCTGCCGCTGAAAATCTTTGTTTGGCTCAACCACTTCAAGAACGGCAAGGATATTATCTTGGACGCTTAGCCCCCTGAATACCGAAGTTTCTTGCGGAAGATATCCCATGCCCATACGGGCTCGCTTATACATAGGGGCAAGAGTAACATCTTTCCCGTCGATGTATATGTTTCCGGAATCTGCTTTTATCAGGCCGCATATTACCGAAAAACAGGTGGTTTTTCCCGCGCCATTTGGGCCTAAAAGGGCAACGATCTGACCTTGCTTGACTTCAAGGCTCACTTCGCTCAGCAATACTTTTTTCTTGCGGCGAAATCCTATGGTCTTCGATATTTTATTAACAACTAACCCTGTTTGAGATTTGTCTTTCATCTTTATTTGTGAAAAGTCGCATTAATAGGATTGTTAGCGCCTTTAATTGAATGTACTCCTGTTACAATATTTAGCTCAGCCTCGTCTGCCAAAATACAGTTTTTTTCGTTTCTGATAACAACATTACCAGAAAGGAGCACTACATCGTTCTCAAACCTTCCCTTATCGGCCGTATAAATTGCTTTTTCTGTTTCGACAACCACTTTAGCGCCAGACTCAACCTTTTTAAGGGAGGTTTTATTATTTTGCCTCATGAAATGAACGATCATTTTTTCGCTGGTGATTGTGTATTCCGGCGTTTTCAAAACTACACCTCCTTCCAATATCGCGATAAGGTTTTTTAATATCAGTCGATTAGCAGAAATATCAGCATTGAGTATTGTTATGGAAATCGGCCGCCCCGATAATTCCAATGAACCTTCTCGTGTAATGTACTTTGCGTGATCTCCTGACACGCTGATATTTGACAGGGACCCCCGGACATTTCCGCGGAGACTTATTTCGCTTGCATTTGACATATCATTAGCGTCGTTTAAGCGAGCTGTGGCCGCATCAGACATAATTTCGCTGTCATTAAATTTAAAAACCACTCCGTTCTTTAGGGACATGATAAGATTATTTTGATCAATTTTTATATCGCCGGCCTTGACGTCAATTGCATTGTTATAAGCACAATGAGCCACCGTAAATACAAAAACGATAAATACAAAAACGAATGTAGAGCATTTTGATAATCTAGGCAATGCCCGCCCCAAGCAATGTATGAATATGTATAAGGCCGATCGGCTTGCCAAATTCGTCAACCACAAAAACAGCCGTAATTTTTCTTGCGTTCATAAGGTTTACAACTTCTAAGGCCATAATTTCTTGATTTATGGTTATCGGTTCCGGAGTCATAACTTTCTCAGCCGTAAGCCTCAGCAAATTGTCAGACATGTTACGACGCAAATCTCCATCAGTTATTATTCCTATAAGTTTGCCAATATCATTAGTTATGCCGACGCATCCAAATGATTTGGTCGACATTTCTATCAGCGTTTCATCCATCATCATTTCTTTTTTAACTAATGGAAGCGCCTTTCCTTTAGCCATAAGATCTTTTATCTGCAGCATCTTTTTACCAAGAGATCCGCCGGGATGAAGTGTTTTAAAATTTTCTTTATTAAATTGTCTGCAGTTAATCAACGCTACGGCCATAGCGTCCCCCAAAGCGAGCATCACTGCAGTTGAAGTTGTCGGGGCGAGGCCGTTTGGGCAAGCCTCTTTCAATTTTGGCAGAAGGAGCGCGACATTAGCCGACTTTGCAAGGATGCTGTTTTTATTTCCAGTTACGGCAATAAGCTTTATCCCGAAACGGCAGACATATTCTACCATACCCATAAGTTCAGAAGTTTCTCCGGACAGAGAGAACATAATTATCGTATCCTGCGGACATATCATCCCGAGATCGCCATGATTAGCTTCAGCCGGATGGACAAACAACGCGGGCGTTCCTGTCGAAGCCAGAGTAGAAGCAATTTTGCCGGCAACATGTCCCGGCTTGCCCATTCCGGTTAATATAACTCGTCCCGTTGTCTTTATGATCATATCTACGGCGGCAGAAAAGCGTCTGTCCAAAGCGTTGGCGGTTTCTATTATTCCCTCAGCTTCTTGTTTGAGAACGTTTTTTGCTATTGATATAACATCTAACTTGTTCATAAATAATTTTTAACATTACTATAGAAATTCCGAGCCTGTTCAAGATCTTGTTGGGTATCTACTTCAATTGGAGCCATTTCCACAATGGCGACCTGTATGTTCATGCCGTTTTCCAGCGCCCTAAGCTGCTCAAGCCTTTCGCGTTTCTCCAGAAACGTCTGCGGTAATGATTTATATCTTCTAAGAGCTTCAATTCTGTAAGCATATATCCCCATATGCTGAATTTTTGGCCCGTCGCCGTATGGTATAGGCGCTCGGCTGAAATACAATGCTCGTCCGGATTTTTGCCCCTCGGCAATGCTTGCGGCTATTTTTACTACGTTAACAGAATTAAACCTTTCAACCTCTGCATCTTTTATGATCAGACCCGGGGTTGTCATATCTGCAGACGTGTTCTTCAACAGATTTATGATTGACGCCAAAGTTTCTTTATCAACCGTCGGCAAATCGCCCTGCAAGTTTACGACTATGTCATAACTTTTGCTTAAAGAATCTACGGCGGCATATACCCTGTCCGTACCGGAAGGAAGAGCCGGGTCCGTCAATACAGGCGTCCCACCGTAAGATTTTACGACTTCGGCCACCTCTTGTTCGGAACAAGCGACAACAACTTCGGCAATATCAGCTTCTTTTGCGCGCATAAGCACTCGCGCAATCATAGGGACTCCGCAGATATCAGCCAAAGGCTTCCTTGGCAAACGCGCAGAACCCATCCGTGCAGGAATAACAATTACTGAACTGTTTTTCATGTCTGTTTTCTTTGTCTAAACTTATAAAGATCGGGGTCGAGCTTTATAAGGCGCTCCGCTATTTGCACTCCGTTAAGCGCAGCTCCTTTGCGCAGATTGTCAGCAACTATCCAAAACAGATATCCATTGCCGGCTTGGCGAAGGCGACCGACAAAAACTTCATCGCAATTAGTTACCTCGACAGGAGTAATATAATCGCGCCGCGAATCAAACGACATTCCCGGAAACCTTTTGAACATTCGGCCAAGCTCTTCCAAGCAAACGACTTTGTTCAGCTCAACATAAACAGACACCCCATGCCCAACGAATGTTGGAATTCTTACGCAAGTTACTGATATGTTGAAGCTAAGGCAATCTATAATTTTTGACACCTCCCGCATAATCTTTTCTTCTTCGTCTGCATAGGCGCCGGGAGCAGTTATATCGCCTATTTGCGGAATCGCATTAAACGCCATTTTCCTTGGAAAAGTTGAAGATATTTTTTCTTGGTTATCGCCGTTTAAAATGGCCAAAGATTGAGACCGCAAAACCTTAACCGCTTGCCTGCCTGCCCCAGATACCGATTGGTACGTCGACACTATAACATTGTTTATAATCAACCCTCCTGAAATCAACGCATACAAAGCCATACTTAACGGAATTGCCACACAATTCGGACAAGATATAATCCCCCTTGGCGAAGTTTTTGAGTTGCTTAAACTGTCGATATTGATTTCTGGGACTATCAGCGGGATGTTTTCCTCCATCCTAAAAAATGAGGTCTTGTCAATCACTATGCATCCCATATTTGCAGCTTTAGCGGCATACTCGGATGAAACCGAACTCCCTGCACAGAAAAATGCTATATCGATGTTTTCAAAATCAACGTCATCAATTCGTCGAATTTTAACCTCGGCTCCGTTCGAAAGTCTTAACGCTGCGCCAACCGACCTTGGAGACGCTGCAGCTGTAATATTTGCGTAAGGAAAATTTCTTTCAACAAGCATATCCAAGGTTTTTGCCCCAATATTACCGGTAGCGCCAACTACCGCAATGTTGTATTTCTTTGGTTCTTTATTCATGCTTGTTTGATGAATGGCATATAAATAATACATTGAATTCTGGGTAAAACGAAAGGGGAAATGCCTCAAAATATTTCTGAATAAAGTTGACAGAACCGCGATTTTCAAGTAAAAGCGCAAGATAGCGTGTGCTCGTGGAGGCAAAAATATGAAGGTTGCAAATTCGCTTAAGACCTTAAAAAAGCGGCATAAGAACTGTCAGCTGGTTAAACGGCGCGGAAGGATGTATGTGATTAATAAAACCAACCCTAGGTTTAAAGCTCGTCAGGGGTAGGTATGGTTTTCGTCTAAGCGAAGGCTTAGAGATAATGTTGGTTTGGTTTATTGTTTTCTTCATCCCTAAAGTTCCAGGTTAATGTTTGTTGTGGTTTGATCAGTCTTGCGACGTTGAACATAAACTTAGGGGTGTTTTTTAAATAAAGGATTATATGGTTTCGGAAGATAAAACTGTTAAAGAAAGTTTCGCTGATTTGTTTGAAAAATCTTTACAGTCTATACCCAGTGAAGGCACAGTAATTAATGGTACGGTAAAGGGATTCGACAACGACTTTGCGTTAATTGATGTTGGATGCAAATCTGACGGAAGAGTCCCATTAAAAGAGTTTTCCTGCGGAAATGGGGCAAACGATCTTAAGATCGGAGATAACGTGAGAGTCTTTATGGATCGTTACGAAGATCGCAATGGCGAAGTCGTTTTGAGCCGAGAAAAAGCCGTGCGTGATGAGTCTTGGGCCGATCTTAAAAATGCTTTTGAGGAAAGCAGGCAGGTTACCGGTGTGATAACCGGACGAACTAAAGGTGGATTAAATGTTGATATAAATGGGGTTATGGCCTTTCTTCCAGGCAGTCAAATTGACACGAGGCCTGTAAGAGACGTGGCGTCTTTGGTCGGAATACCGCAGCCGTTTAGAATCCTGAAGATGGATAATTTGTACGGTAACATTGTGGTTTCAAGACGGTCGGTAATGGAGCAAGAAGGCGCGCAAGAGCGAGCCAAAGCGATATCTACTCTTGGTGAAGGACAGATAATTACGGGCGTTGTTAAAAATATCACTAATTATGGCGCATTCGTTGACATAGGCGGTATTGACGGCTTACTTCATAACAGCGATATGTCATGGACCCGCGTTTCTCACCCATCGGAAATCTTGGGAATAGGACAAAAAATTCAAGTTAAGATAATAAAGTTCAATCGAGAGACCCAAAGAATATCTCTTGGTTTGAAACAGCTTGATGAGAATCCTTGGGAAAGCGTAAACGCTACGTTCAAAATTGGCGATCGTGTAAATGGAAAAGTTACCAATATCACCGATTACGGTATTTTCGTGGAAATGACTCCAGGAGTCGAAGGGTTAGTTCATGTTAATGAAATAAGCTGGAAGAAAAACGTCAACCCGAACAAGTTTGCTTCGAGCGGCGACAAAATAGATGTAGTGATCCTTGACATTGACGCAACCAAAAGACGTATGGGACTAGGTATTAAACAGCTTGAGCCGAATCCTTGGGAAAAAGTTGTAAACGACTTCCCAGTTGGAACTGAATTTGAAGGTGAGATAAGTAATATTACGGATTTTGGGTTGTTTATCAAAGTCACAAAAGACGTAGACGGTATGGCTCATATCAATGACTTGTCTTGGAATCGCCCGGGAGAAGAGGCCGTCAAGGCTTATAAACGTGGCGATGTTATAAAGGTAAGGGTTCTTGAAATCGATCCTGAGAAAGGCAGGGTTTCGCTTGGAGTTAAACAACTTTCCGAAGATCCTTACAAAGAGACCTTGGAAAAGATGGGTCGGGGTTCGGTCGTAACATGCTCTGTCCTAAAAACTTTGGACGGCAAGGTAGAGGTTGAATTTGGCGGCGGTATGGTCGGGACAATAAAGAAGATGGAGATGTCAAAAGACCGCCAAGACAGACGTTTGGACAGGTTCGCAATTGGCGAAAAGTTTGATGCAAAGATAATTTCCGTCGACAAATTGACCAGGCGGTTCTTGTTGTCCATTCGCGCGCTTGAAGTAGAAGAAGAAAAGAAGGCCATGGCTGAATATGGATCTGTTGATAGCGGAGCCAGCCTTGAGGACATCCTGGGCAGCGCTATAAATCGTGATAAAGCGTAGAACAGCGGCCTTAAGAAGATAAAATGTATTAGTTTGGCGATTGCGCTTGGATTTGGTTAGTATACGTATTAAATGTGTCGGCGCTTGAAAACATTCGACTAAAAAGAGAAATTCTTGAATGGTGCGCCTGCGCCGGTATCAATGATATCGTGTTGAACGCCAGTCGTCTTGAGAGGCTGGTTGCGCCTGCAGAAGATCATAGTTCCGGAGCGACGAACCCTAGGATTCAAAAGTTGCCAACACAAGACGGCTATTTAAAAAATGTGCGAGAAGCGCAGACCTTAGATCAATTGCGTCAATTTTTAGCAGACTTTAATTTGTCGCCATTGAAACTAACAGCGCAAAATCTTGTGTTTGCAGACGGTAATCCTGCGGCAAATATAATGCTAATAGGAGAAGCGCCAGGCGCAGATGAAGATCGCTTAGGCAAGCCTTTCGTTGGATTAAGCGGGCAACTGCTCGATAAAATGCTTAAATCGATAGAGCTCGACCGAACGAGCGTCTATATAAGCAACATTGTTCCATGGCGTCCGCCGGGTAACAGAACTCCTACGATTGAAGAAATTTCTATGTTTTTGCCATTTGTCCACAGGCATATTGAGCTTGTTGCTCCTAAAATAGTCGTCTGTGTTGGAGGAACTTCGGCTAAAGCGCTGTTTGACAGATCTGACGGCGTAATGAGAATGCGCGGCAAATGGCTTGACTTCAAAATTGAAGCAAGCGGATTTTCGGCGGATGCTATGGTGATATTTCATCCGGCATATTTATTGCGGTCGCCCGGGCAGAAAGCGTGGGCTTGGGCCGATCTTTTAAAAATTAAACAACGTATTGACGCGGTCAATTATACCTGATTATTCGATTGAACAAAGCATGGGCGGTCTGGTTGCAGGCATCGACGAGGTTGGCCGTGGAGCTTTAGCCGGACCTGTTGTCGCGTGCGCATTTTGGATTGATCCTAAGAGCGTAGATCAAGCCTTGCTGTTGCAGGTAAACGATTCAAAACTCATTCCAAAAAAACGTAGAGAAGAATTAGCGAAAAAACTGTCTTTTCTTTCAAAAGAATGTGTCAAATACTCTATCGGAACAGCCAGTGCTACCGAAATAGACGAGATAAATATCCTTCAAGCCACTATGGTCGCCATGAAAAGAGCTTATGAAGGGATGAGCATTCTTGTTGATAAAGTTATTGTTGACGGCAATAAAACGCCAAACGTCCCTTGTCCGTCATTGGCAGTAATCGGCGGCGATAGAATAAGCATATCGATAGCTGCAGCATCGATAATAGCAAAAGTATACAGAGATTCTCTCATGGAGCAGCTATCAACTGAATTCCCCCAGTATGGTTGGTATCGTAATGCAGGATACGGAACGAAAGAGCATCGAACTGCAATCCATAAATTTGGATTGAGCAAATACCACAGACGAAGTTTTAATGTGAGCGGTTCTGATTAAATCTTCCCGTGGCAGTGTTTATATTTTCTGCCGCTTCCGCAATGACATAAGGAATTTCTCGATATGCTCGGTTTTAGATCAGTAGCACTAACATCTTCGTCAATCACTTTCTCACGTGCATTAAAGTTATTGGCATCAGACAATTCTATCTTGCTGATGACGCGTATGGCCTCTGCGCGTATAGCGTTTGACATCAGCTCGAATAGATTGAAAGCCTCAGTTTTGTACTCATTAAGGGGATCCCTTTGTCCGTATGCTCGAAGATTAATGCCTTGGCGTAACCAATCTAGGCTTAACAAGTGCTCTTTCCAGTGTTTGTCGATAATTTGAAGCATCACTGATTTTTCAATTTGGCACATCACTTCGGGAGTATATTTGTCTTCTTTTTCCTTGAACGCGCGCTCCGCCGAATCAGTTAACTGTTCGCGCACAACGTCTCGAGATATTCCTTGCTTTTCCTGCCACGACGAAAAGTCCATTGATACGCCAAAAATATCGTTAAAATCTTCGGCAAGGCCAGAGAGATTCCATTGATCTGTCGTAGTCGAATCCGGCACATGTTTTTCTATAACGTTATTTATTATTTCTGCGCGCATATCAGCTATTTCCGCCTTTAAGGCCTCAGGATCACTGTTAAGGATTAGATCTTTACGCTGGGTGTAAATCACCTTTCGTTGTTCATTCATCACGTCGTCATACTTAAGCAGGTGTTTTCGTATATCATAGTTTCTTGCCTCAACGCGTCCTTGCGCCTTTTCAATAGCTTTGTTAACCCACGGATGGGCAATGGCCTCGCCTTCTTCAAGCCCAAGCCGCAGCAACATTTTATCCAACTTGCCTGAGCCAAATATTCTCATCAAGTCGTCTTGAAGAGACAAGAAAAATTTCGACCCCCCCGGATCGCCTTGTCTGCCGGATCTGCCGCGCAATTGGTTGTCAATTCTTCGGCTTTCGTGACGTTCCGTGCCGATTATGTAAAGACCGCCCGCCTGTTTAACTATTTCAAAATCGCGCTCAAGCTCCGCAGTAAACAGCTTTGTTTTTTCGCTTATTATTTTTGCATCTTCTATTCCCGCAAGTTCGGTGTTTATTCTGGCCTCTAGATTTCCGCCAAGTTTTATGTCGGTTCCTCTTCCTGCCATATTTGTTGCAATTGTCACGGCGCCTGGTCGACCGGCTTCTGCAATTATCTGAGCCTCCATTTCATGATAACGAGCGTTCAAAACGTTGTGTTTTATCCCATTTTTCTTCAGATGCTCGGACAATTGTTCTGATTTTTCAATACTTGTCGTTCCAATAAGCGCAGGCTGTCCGCGCGCCAGACATCCCTTTACCAGGTTAACTATAGCCTCAAACTTTTCGGCCTCAGTACGGTATATCTCGTCATCCAAGTCTTTGCGCTGAATCGGAACATTTGTAGGGACTACAATCGTATCAAGTTTATATATGCTCATCAGCTCTGCGGCTTCTGTTTCCGCCGTGCCTGTCATACCGGCAAGTTTTGGATACATGCGGAAAAAGTTCTGGAAGGTTATAGAGGCTAAAGTCTGATTTTCCATCTGCACATGGACGTTTTCTTTTGCCTCAAGGGCTTGATGCAATCCTTCTGAATACCTTCGTCCCTCCATCATGCGCCCAGTGAACTCATCAATAATTATAATCTGGCCGTCTTTTACGATATAGTCCACGTTCTCACGGAACAGAAAATGCGCCTTAAGCGCTTGATGCATGTGATGGACCATAGCCATATTGCTGAAATCATAAAGGTTATCCGATTTAAGCAATCCGCTGCTTTTGAAGATTTCTTCTATATGAGCGTTTCCGGTTTCAGTAAGAGTAACCTGCCGTTGTTTGAGGTCTATTTCATAGTCAGACTGCAAAAGCTGCGGTATCAGTTTATCGACGCGCCTATACAGCTCTGTGGAATCCTCCGCCTGTCCCGAGATTATGAGCGGCGTTCTGGCTTCGTCTATTAATATACTGTCGACTTCATCGACAATAGCGTAGTGAAAAGGTCTTTGCACAAATTCATCTTTGTAAAACTTCATGTTATCGCGCAAATAATCGAACCCTAATTCGTTATTGGTGGCATATGTTATATCAGCGTTATAAGCGTCTCGCCGCTGAGGGTCGTCGAGACTGTTTACAATAACCCCCACACTCAGCCCCAAAAACTCATAAATTTTTCCCATCCATTGAGCGTCTCTTTTTGCCAGATAATCGTTCACAGTAACTACGTGCACGCCATTTCCTGCCAAAGCATTAAGATATACGGGCAAAGTGGCAACAAGAGTTTTTCCTTCGCCAGTCTTCATCTCGGCCACTTTCCCTTCGTGCAAAACCATTCCTCCAATAAGCTGGACATCAAACGGCCTCATCCCAAGCGTCCTGACAGACGCTTCTCTTACAACGGCAAAAGCTTCCGGCAAAAGGTTTTCTAAAGTCTCGCCATTTTCGAGACGTTTTTTAAATTCGGCTGTTTTGTTTTTTAGATCATCGTCATTAAGTCTAGATATTTCCGGCTCCAGAACGTTGATTTGTTTGACTGTTTGCCTGTGCTGCTTTACAATGCGCTCATTGCGAGAGCCCACTAACTTCTTTATAGAATCTATCAAAAACATACAAGCCTCGCGATATACGAAGGCGAATTATACTATGTAAGCGTTAAAAAAACCACTATTACATGAAGAATCAATTGGTTTTGCGCATCCTTATTTGACAAAGCGACTAGCACACTTTTTCTACGGCGATTGCTATTTTGCTAAGTCTGTTTATGCGTTTGTACATGTTCAATACTTTTCTTGAAAGAAGCAGGACTTGTTTTGGCATAAACTTTGGAATAGAGGCGTATTCCACCAGAAACGTTAACGGCCGCTCGCCCATATATTTCCCCGCACACTTTCTTTGCATTTCTCCGGCCATTACTGCGCGGCGCGCCATCAGCCATGCCATGATTCGTATAAGACAAACTGACATTTTTGCTGTTTCGCAGTTCAAGCAATCGCGCTCGCTATCACGCTTCATTAGCATGCTATCAATTGGTTCTTGCCATTTTATGTAATCGTATACTTCTTCCATAAGACTAAGCACGTCTTCAAAAATTTTGTCAAAAAATAATTGCCAGTTCATGATGGTCGCCTAATTATTACAACGCTTATTACCGTTTATATATGGGGCGCTTTTACGATCGCGCAATTAATTTAAATTGGCGCTCTTAAATTATCTGCTTTCCGCAATACAAAAAGATTACGTTTAGGTTTAATCAAATCTTTAACATATTGCGATATCATGGAAATACGATTTGTATGGATGCATATTATGAACATAAAGGCGGTATGCCTCGACGATATGACGGTTATGTCGTCTTTGTTGCAAGATTCCATTTTTAATCCAATGTTTATGCATTATGAGGCTAATAAAAATGAATTGCATATGCTTGTTAACAGATTTTGTTGGGAAGCAGGTCCGGCAATCGGCGATGAGCGGAAAAATGAAAAAATATACAGCAGATCTTATTGCGGCGTACATATCCCGAACGTGGCTAAGGTAAGAACAAATCGCAGAATTCAACCTACGCACTATCCTTCCATATTTTCGCTCCTTACAATAAGTTTCGATCGTGGTAAAATGAGGTTCATATTCTCCGGCGGGTTTGAGTTGGTTGTAAATTGCGATACTCCCAGCATATATCTAGCGGATGCACATGAGCCGTGGCCAACCAAAAAAATCCCAAGGCATCATCATAATACCTAAAGCCGTACTGCCGAGAGCTATACTGCAGTCCGGGAGTCCCAATGTGGTTGGGATTTCTGATGCGACAAACAATATGTTTGATATTATTTTATCCTCTTTTCTTTTAATTTCTGTGTTTTCCGTTTGGCTTCCAAAATTTCAGCGCTACATTTATTTTGTCTTTCAACGTAGGCTCTTTTTTAACTACTACGCTGTCGCCCTACTCCGATTTCGCAGATTAGAAATAGAAAAATTTACTGATTGCCTACTCATAATGGAGATCGGGTGAAGAGGACGGACTTGCGCCTCAAAACAGCATATTATGATTTTGCTGAATTTTCCTTTAATGAATTACGCCCGTTCAATAATATTTCATCAACAACAAGAACAGCTTCCAAGAGTACATCGAGAAAAACGCCAGCGGAATTCTTTTTTCTATTGTCGAAAAGTCCTTTCGTTTATCTTTTTTGTAGGCTTCCTCTTCATCTTTAAACAAGCAGTATCCAAATTCTTTTTCCATCTCTTTTTCCATTTTGAGCCGGCTATTGGATAACCGAACGACTTAATGGCGCTGATATTCTCGGACACTACCTTTCCCTTGGCTTCGTAGTAATCTACAAAGTAATAACTCATTTCCTTAACTTGGAAGAACCAGCATGCGAACAAATCGCTGTGTCCCTGGTC
This sequence comes from Holosporales bacterium, assembly GCA_031268985.1. GTDB lineage: Bacteria > Pseudomonadota > Alphaproteobacteria > UBA3830 > JAIRWN01 > JAIRWN01. The sequence goes on along the minus strand of JAIRWN010000030.1, from coordinate 72,746 downwards.
AATGGCGATATAGAGCGGCATGTCTTTGTCATAAATGATGCGGTCTCCAATGTGGGGCGCACGCTCATATAACGTCTTCGAGTAGACGAATTCGTCGCCCCAAGCCATGCAGTGGGCGGATTTGAGTCGCATTCGACATAAACAACCCAAAAATACTATTTGACCATTCAGACTTTACAAACGCGCCCGTTTTTCATAAACTTGCTCTGCAAGAAAGTTGAAGGGGTGTAGCGCAATTGGCTAGAGCAGCGGTCTCCAAAACCGCAGGTTGTGGGTTCGAGTCCTTCCGCCCCTGCCAGGCTTGTGTGCGATTTGTTAGTTTTGTATTATAGACGGATATGATAAACATTAATCCAGCAAAATTTATAAGAGAAGTTCGCGCCGAAATAGGACGTGTGACCTGGCCTAGCAAACAAGAGACCGTCTCTACGGCTATCGGCGTGTTCGTGATGGTTTTTATTGCTATGTTGTTTTTTACAGCTTCAGACATGGTCATATATAGCGTGATCAAAAAACTTGTGGGCTTAGAGGTATAAAAATCCATGCGTTGGTATGTTTTGAACGTTTATTCCGGCTTTGAGAAAAAGGTCGTCGAAAGTGTTCGTGAGCGTGCCAAAAATAAAGGTCTGGAGTCTTTTTTTGGCCAGATGCTTGTTCCTTCGGAAGATGTTATTGAGGTAAAGCGCGGAATGAAGGTTTCGACTGAGAGATGCTTCTATCCGGGATATATCCTTGTAGAAATGGAAATGAACGATGAAAATTGGCACTTGGTAAAAACAGTGCCAAAAGTCGGAGGATTTCTTGGATCCAAGGTCAAACCTACGCCAATTACCTCAACAGAGGTTGATCGTATTCTAGACCACGTGGCTGAGAGCGTATCTAATCCAAGGAATACGATCGTGTTCGAGATCGGGGAGAAGATTCGCGTCTGCGAAGGGCCGTTTAATACCTTTAACGGGATAGTAGAGGAAGTTGATCAAGAAAAAGAGCGTATGAAAGTGTCGGTTTCTATATTTGGAAGACCTACCAATGTGGATCTCGGGTTTTATCAGGTTGAAAAAACTTAGCTATAATTTGTATTGTAACTTTGTTGCAAATCCAGACGCTGTGTGATACGACTTTTCGGGAAGCGTTATTGAATTAAAGGTCTGTTGGTTTAATAAGGTGTAAGGTGTTCTGACAAATGGCTAAAAAGATTGTCGGTTATATAAAATTACAAATTCCGGCAGGGAAAGCAAACCCTTCTCCTCCGGTTGGTCCGGCTTTAGGACAACGCGGCTTGAACATTATGGAATTTTGTAAGGCTTTTAATGCTCAGACACAGAGTATGGAAGCGGATACGCCTATCCCGGTTATAATAACGGCTTATGTGGACAAAACTTTTTCATTTGTGATGAAAAAGCCGCCTGCGACTTATTTTCTTAAAAAGATGGCAAAAATCGAGAAAGGGGCCAGCAACCCTGGACGTAGCTTTGTGGGCAGCGTTACATCCGACCAAATAAGAGAAATAGCTCGTCTTAAGAAGTCGGATCTGAACGCTAATGACGAAGGAGCGGCAATGCGCATGATTGAAGGATCAGCGCGCTCCATGAGTCTGGAGGTAAAAAGTTGAAATGGCAAAACTTGGCAAAAGATTAAAAAAAATTCACGAATCGATTGATTTGAGCCGATTCTACAGCTTATCTGAAGCGATTTCTGCATTAAAAAAGACGCCTGTTTGCAAGTTCGATGAAACTATTGATATAGCCGTCAACTTGAACGTGGACGCGCGTAAGACAGATCAGAGCATACGTGGAATGGTTGTGATGCCGAATGGTACCGGTAAAAATGTTCGAGTTGCAGTTTTTGCCAGAGGAGCAAAGATCGACGAAGCAAGATCGGCCGGGGCAGATCTTATTGGCGCCGAGGATCTTGCAGAAACTGTCTCCGGCGGCAAAATAGATTTTGATGTTTGTATCGCTTCGCCGGATATGATGGGCATAGTTGGAAAACTTGGAAAGGCCTTGGGGCCAAAAGGACTGATGCCGAACCCAAAGCTTGGTACAGTAACCCAGGATATCGCTTCCGCGGTTAAGTCTGCAAAAAACGGACAGGTTGAGTATAAGCTCGAAAAAGCCGGAATTATTCATGCGGGCATATGTAAGCTGAGCTTTAATGCTTCGGCCATTGAGAACAATGTTAAGGCATTTTTGAGTGCGATACTAAAAGCTAAACCCGCTGGAGTTAAAGGCTCTTACTTGAAAAAAGTAACCGTTTCGACTACTATGGGGGTCGGTATAAGTATTGACATTGCCAGTATCGCAGCGTAATATCCCCAAATACTAAAGCAATGTGTTTTCTCGATTTGATCGAGAGACGTTGGTTTGTGGTTAAAGAGAAATCTGTCGAAGACCGCTGGTGTCGCGAGCTTAATTTCCAGCGCAGATGGGAGTTTTGTTTCCTTCTCAGTAAAGTCTTTGATAAGCTCTCTTTAGTGTTGCGTTAAAGAGGAGAGGAAATGGATCGTGTCCAAAAACAACAGTTCGTAGATAAACTTAAGAAAATTTCATCCGACGCTACGCTTGCCGTGTTGGTAAAATACAATGGGCTGACAGTCTCTGATGCGATCAGTCTAAGGAATAAAATGCGTTTTGCTGAAGCTTCTTACGTTGTGCTGAAAAATACTCTTGCCAGGATAGCTTTGGCTGAGACTAAGTTTAGCCCCATAGTCGACTTTTTCAAGGGACAAACGGCTCTCGCCGTCTCTCAATCCCCGATTGCTGCTGCAAAAATCGCGTTTGAGTTCGCTAAAGAGTTTGAAGAAAAGTTTGAAATTGTTGCCGGTTGTATGGATGGCAGTGTGCTTTCTGCAGCCGAGTTAAAAGTTTTGGCCTTATTGCCGTCGGTTGATGAACTAAGAGCCAGAATTATTGGGGTTATTTCTGCTCCTGCGCAGAAAATTGCTGCTGTTTTGTGTGCCCCTGCCGAACAGTTAGCGCGTGTTTTTGGGGCTTACTCCAGTAAAGGTTAATTTTTAGAGGAGACGATTATGAGTGCAGATTTGGACAAAATTGTTGATACGCTTTCCAAGCTTACTGTTTTGGAAGCGGCAGAGCTCAGCAAAAAATTAGAAGAGGTTTGGGGGGTGAGCGCTGCAGCCCCAATCGCAGTTGCGGCAGCTCCCACAGCAACGACAGTCGGCCCTGCTGCGGAGGAAAAAACAGAATTCAACGTAGTTTTGACTGACATTGGAGCCGAGAAAATTAAGGTTATTAAGGTTGTAAGAGAAATAACCGGGCTTGGCTTGACCGAGGCCAAAGCATTGGTTGAGTCTGCTCCAAAGCCTCTTAAAGAAAGTGTTGGGAAAGACGAAGCCGCGGAAATTAAAAAGAAAGTGGAAGAGGCGGGCGCTAAAGTAGAGGTCAAGTGTTGACCTCATGTAACGCTGACAACGTCTCTGCGGCGTTTTGTGCAGCTCGCATAGCGAGCGTGGTGCTGGACCGAATCGGTTATGAACAGAGAATTTAAATAGTTTAGTTGTTGCTTTGTTTGTTATATAGATTCGGTCTTATATTGTTTATGATCGTCCTAGGGAATGAGTTTATATGGTCAAAAATCTATAAGCGGTCAATAGGGCTATGTAAAGTTTCGGATATTCGCTAACGCTTAACAGTAAATTGTGGGGCCTTTTTGCGCTATTGCTTTCTCATGAAAGCTCGGTTGTGTGGCCTGTGGGTTTTTCAGAAAGACAATAATATTGAAAGCATAGCGTTTGCAGGTAACAATAGCATTATCAATGATGTTCCTTGCAAGGAAACTGCCATAATCGAGGATACTTGCCGGCAGCTGATGGATGGTAACAAGAATATAAGGAAGATTTTCGATATTCCTTTGCGCGCGCGTGGTACCGATTTCCAAAAATCTGTCTGGAAAGAAACAAGCGAAATTCTATACGGATCACTGTCCAATTACCGAGAAGTTGCGAAATGCGCAGGTAATATGGTGCCGTAAGGGCTGTTGGCAACGCTTTATCCGTCAATCCATTGCCAATAATTATTCCATGCCACCGCATAATTTCTTCCAGCGGAAGACTTGGCGGCTATTCAGGTGGGATAGAACTAAAGATCAAATTGTTAAAACTTGAAATGGCAAAAATATGACTTGTTTTAAGTACGGAAAAACTGAAATCGACTTTTTAAAAAAGGCGGACGCTGCTTTGGAGAAAATTATAGACCGAGTAGGATTTATAGAAAGATCTGTAGCCTCAGATCCTTTTTTTGGTCTTGTTTCCGGTATTATTGGCCAGCAGATATCCTCAAAAGCCGCAAATACGGTGATTAAAAGACTTATGGACATGGTTGGGAAAATTACGCCGGATAGTATTGCTAAAGCAGAAAACCTCAACTCCGCAGGTATACCAAAGCGCAAGGTTGAGTACATTAAAAGTATAACATTCGCTGTTTTAAATAGTAATTTTGCGTTGAGTTTTGACGGTCTGCCAGACGATGAGATTATAAAGCGTCTTACATCGCTTCCAGGTATAGGAAAATGGAGCGCGGAAATGTTCATGATTTTTTCATTGCAAAGGAAAAATGTCCTGAGTTGGGGTGATTATGGAATCAGAAAGGGTATATCGCTGCTTTACGGTGAAAGAAAATTCGATTCCGCAACATTTAATCTGTACAAGGATAGGTACTCACCTTATGCGTCGATTGCATCTTTTTATCTGTGGAAGGTTGCCGCAGGCGCTTAAATGACAATTTCAGCCTCCACCAAATGCCTTTCAAAGACTTGTTAAACGATGTAAAAACAAGATTTTCTTATTGCGTCTAGAGAAGAGCGAGTCTATTTTATGGCAACCGTAAGAGCCCGGCCTTTTAATTGCAAAAGATAGGAAATGCTGGTTAAATCTCTTGAAGATATAGCGTAGGACTAAACGGTTGATTTTGCGCCATGACACAAGTTCTTAATATAATCAACGATCTTTTATGGGGCGCGCCGCTAATTCTCCTGCTCCTTGGGACAGGACTCTATTTCACTTTTAAGCTTCGGAACTTGAAGTTTTTCAATTTTAAGCTTGGAGTTAGGTATATCTTTGCTAAGGAAGCTCGCGGAAGCAAAGGGGACATTTCAAGTTTCGCCGCTCTTTGTACGGCGCTTTCTGCCACTTTAGGCACTGGAAATATCGTTGGTGTTGCCGTTGCCATCTCCATAGGCGGACCGGGCGTTATATTTTGGCTTTGGGTATCTTCCTTATTATGCTTCTCTATAAAATACGCAGAAGCTTTTTTGGCCATAAAATACAGGGTAACAAGCAGTACCGATAAAGTTTTTGGCGGCCCAATGTACTACTTAGAAACTGGCCTGAAAAGCAAAGTGTTGGCCAGGCTTTATGCACTTTTTGGCATATTTGTCGCCGTATTTGGTATTGGAACTTTAGCGCAAGGAAACTCTATTGTTGCGGCGTTAGAATCGTTTGGAATTCCATCAATCGCCACGATCATTGCCTTAGGCATCATTGTGATCTTGGTAACGATCGGAGGGCTTGAGCGAATATCTCAGGTAGCAAAACAAATAGTGCCCGCCATGTCTTTATTTTACATTGGAGCAGCGTTAATTGTATTGATATTAAGAATCGATATGATTCCACATGCCTTTAGATCAATTTTTCTCGGCGCTTTTTCTCCTCAAGCAATATTAGGCGGTGGGGTTGGAGTTTCTTTCATAAACGTTATTCATATAGGCGTCAGCCGGGGCATTTATGCGCATGAATCCGGGCTTGGAAGTGCCGCAATTGCCTCTGCTGCAGCAAAGACCAACTCTCCGGAACAACAAGGCCTTATTGCCATGATTGGGGCATTCCTGACCGTCGTAGTCTGTACGATGACAGGATTGGTTCTGCTTGTAAACAGCGACTCCATAGTTCTATTCAATTCTTCAATCAGTGGCAGTTTATTAACCCCTCTTGCATTTGACGTAGGACTCCGTGTGCCTGAACTTGGAAAATGCATTGTTAATATAAGCATAGTTTTCTTTGCTTTCACAACAATTCTGGGGTGGAATTTTTATGGCGAAAGATGCACTAAATACTTACTCGGGGATCGCTGGATTATTTTTTATAAATTCGTATTTATCTTAGCGCTCGTTACTGGCCCGTTCTTGAATATCGACATAATATTCATTATAGCCGATATAGTGATTGGACTAATGACAATTCCAAATATTATTGGAATTATCAGACTTCGAAAAAGTATTTACCTCAGCAATCCCACCTAAATATTTGTGTATTGATCTGGATACAATTGCGCCTTCAGCAAAAGCAGACAGAATTGAGGTTATCTTGCCGTCATACAAAGCCGCGTCGCCAATTGCATATACCAGCGATTGATTAGTCATATAAGTCGCTTTGTCGACAGGTATTCTGCCATTTTCAACGTTAATTTCCCAAGATTCAAATTTGTTTCTGCTCGCTGCCAGCCCAAAAAAAGCCAAAAGGACGTCTGTATCTAAGCGTTTAGGCGCTTCATTCTTGGAGAGCCCGCTCGAAACCAGAGCAATCGATGTTAATTGGCCGCTGTGCCCGTTCATGGAACTCAGCTGAAATGGAGTAAAAATCTGTACTTTACCTTGGTTTAACAAGGGCTTTAGCCTTTTCAGACTGATTGGCGTTGCTTTAAAAATATCCCGTCGGTGGATCAAGTTTATTTTCTTGGCAACATCCGCCAAAGCAATTGCCCAGTCCAGCGCCGCATCGCCGCCACCGATAATCGACACGGTTTTATCCTGCATTTCGCGTTTATTTTTCACTGCGTAAAAAAGGCTTGTTCCTTCGAACTGACTTGCTTCCAGTAATGGAATTTTGTTGAACTCAAATGCCCCCCCACCGGTTGCAATAACAACCGATTTGCAAACAACTGTCTTGCCATTGCCAGTGTGAATGCGCCATGTATTGCCGCTTTTCGCCGCAGAGATAACCTTATGTCCGAGCAGATACTTTGGAGTAAATTCTTCGGCTTGATCGATTAAAGAAGCAATCAAGTTCCTTGCCAATATCCTAGGCAGACCGGGAATGTCCAAAATTTCTTTGTCCGGATACAGCGCCGAACACTGCCCACCAAGATTCTCAAGAGCGTCGATAAGAACGCAGTTAAGCCCCATAATTCTACACTCAAAGGCACAGAACAGCCCGGCAGGCCCACCTCCAATGATCGCGACGTTTACAATTTCCATCAAATTCTTTTGTTTCGATTTGTCTCAAAGATAAGTTAGCTTGCGTGTATATTAATATATACTCCGTTAAAAAGCATGTCGTCAGATTTTTTTATCTTCAAAAGCGATAATGTACGTCAAACACGAAGTTTGGCTAAAAAGCTGTCAAAGATTTTAAAAAATGGCGATCGCATAGCTCTTTACGGCAGTCTAGGAGCTGGCAAAAGCGAATTTGCAAGGACAATTATAAAAAATCTTACACCGGGAAAAACAAACATCCCGAGTCCAACGTTTACCTTAGTACAGCCCTATAGCACACGGCTTGGCACAATTTATCATATCGACTTGTACCGTCTTAACAGTGCAAGCGAGCTTTACGATATTGGCATTCCGGATATATTTTTCCAAGGAATAAGCCTTATAGAATGGCCACAGATTGCGCAGGTTTTTCTGTCATCATCGACATTAAATATATACTTTAAAGCGCAAGGCGAGCATGAAAGAGAGATAAAGCTAGAGGTAAGCAATGCTTGGAAAGAACGGCTTGCGCCGTTGACTAAGTTGCCTAATCTCGAGGTTTTTTATGAAAAATAAGGTTATAAATTTTCGCTTCAGCGAGCCATTCATTCCAGCATTCAGCAAGTGGTTATCGGAATATATGAAGCAGCTTAACCCAAAAGAGGTCTTATTGCTTACCCCAACTCACAGGTCAGTACTGAAGTTGAGACAAAGCGTGATAGGGCATTTTAGAACAGCAAATTACAACTGTGACGTTCAGGCCTTATCTGTTTTTGATTTATGGCATGAAGGTGAACATGAGGGGCCCGATCCACAAAACGCACTTTTAGCAAAAATGATTTTTGACTACTTTGAGCATCAAAAAAGCATAAGCCAGTGCTTAGCGATTGCGCAGAACGTCTCAGATTTAGCGACTTTATTGGAGCTTGAAGAAATCGACTTGCAAAATTACGGCGAGTACACATTACCGGAGACGTCAACCCATTCGCAGGAAAACATCGCTTTTTTAAAACGTGTGATCGAGCCACGAAAAGAGCTTGCCGATAAAGCGAACAAAATGAAGAACAGCCTTAACCAATTAAGTCAAAAATTAAAATCAGATCCGCCGCAATATCCGGTGTTTGCGATTGGAATAAACGGAGCATTTCCTTCAGTCAACAGGTTGATTAAAACTGTATTTGAGCTTCCGTTTGGGCATGTGATTTTAAATGGGGCAGATCATGATATTTTGAAGCATCCGCTTAAGCCTCAATCACCACAGCATTCGTTTCAACGCCTATTTAGGTTTCTTGGCATCGGCTTGGACGAGGCGTCGACAGTCGCTTCAAGTTGCTCACCGCAAACGGAAAAACATATAAATGCAGCTTTATCCACTTGCAGTCTTAATATTTTGAACGATATTCCAAGTATAACAATAATAGAGTGCAAAAACCCTCAAGAGGAAGCGGCAGTAAACGCCCATATCATCAAAGAAACTTTTCCAATCCCCGGAATAATGTCGGCCGATTCATCCTCCGCCATGCGAATTAAGGAAATTCTGAGGCTGTTCGATTTCGGTTTCGACGACTCTCAGCCGGTCTCTGTTTCAAAAAGCTCAGAATTTACGTTGCTGCAACAAATTGCCGAGGTTATATCCGGCAATTTTTCTGCCCATCAGGTTATCGAGACATTAAAAAAAATATGCACCCTTGATGAAAAAATTTTCAAAGAACTCGCAGCGTTTGAGCTCATGCTAAGAAATCAGAGTCAAACACCAAAACATTTTTTGGAAGCCGTAAGCAAAAATAACCAATTCATCAAAGAAAAAATGCTGAATTCTGCGCAAATGATCGAGGATTTGGCTTCGTTTATTTCACATGCAGCGCCGTCAACTAATCGCATTTCCCCTCTTGGCGACTGGATAAAAGCGTTCAAGGATTTTATCATTTTTTTGGATAAGAAAGCATTTGAGCATACTGGAAAAAATATTTTAACGCCCGGATCTGATACAGCTGGTATCTGGGATAGAATAGAGGATTTACTGCGTCCCCTAAATAACGAAGTTTCCTCTACAGATGAATATATTGGCGTCTTGAGTGCTGTGTTTCGGGGGATTAAATCGACAAATGAAAACATTAACAACCAAAAAAACGTCAGTGCATTGGGCGTGCTGGAATCCAGGCTTCTGGACGCCAACACTGTAATTATCCCGGATTGCAATGATGGAACTTGGCCGCCTGTAAGAGGGTTGGCCGGAGTATTATTTGGTCAAAACATCATTGGCGTCAGCGCTTTTGACAGAAAAATTGAGTTGTTCGGTCTTGAGTTCATAAAAGCTCTTTGCTGCAAGAACGTAATATTGACCCGAAGCAAAATGAAAGACGGTTCGCCTACGCAGCCATCCAAATGGCTTGTTAGACTTATGGCTTCTTTAAAAAACAATGGCGAAAGCGCCCGCAAACGTGGAAACGAATGGTTAAATTTCGTACGCGATTCGAGGCCCCTACCCTCCCCCGCTTCGCCGCCAAAACCAACGCTTCCTGTTGGCAAAAAAATCAGCGAACTGAGTCTTTCGGACTTTAACGTATTGTTCCAAAACCCATATGAAATATATGCGAAACATATACTTAAACTTAGCCCATGTCCGGATTTTTGGGTTAAAGCAAGCAAAATCCAAAGTTTGCGAAAAAAAATATCTGATCAAGAAGTTGTTTGCTTTGAATCAGGTATAAATCTGCAACAGCTCAGGGAAAGGCGCATTTTAAGCGAACTTAATAAATTTCACGAAAATTCCTTAACTCAATATCTGAAAGATATTGATGAAAGCATTACATTCACTTTAACAGATGGAAACACGTTCAAAGTCAAAACAAAATTTGATTTGGTAAAATCTTCGTCGGATTGGAGCGACATAGAAATCGCAAGTTACAAGGGCTCCGCTATATCCAATATAACCGACATTAGAGCGGGGCTGGACTTAAAAATAAATCTTCAAATAATCATCGCCAAAAACAATATTTTTTCCGGATACAATCTCAGAGAGGCAAACGCTCGATTTCTGCATTTAGATGGGGGAATAAATCCGATTGGAGAGAAAGTTATATCCGGAGAAAAGATCATAGCAAACCAAGAAGGTATAATTAAAAAAATACAAAGCGAGCTCAACAAGTTTTTTAACGACGGAATATTTCTGGCCAGACCGCACTGCACAGGGCTTTATTCTCATCTTATGCGAGTAAAAGAATGGCTGCAACTGAGCTGAAAAAAATATGTGACGTACGAGCAAATGTGTGGATTGAAGCCTCAGCCGGTACGGGCAAAACCAAGGCTTTGACAGATCGAATATTAGCGCTTCTCGTAAGTGGCGTATCTGCAAAAAAAATACTGTGCATAACGTTTACTAAGGCTGCCGCTGCAGAAATGCTAAGCAGGATAAGAAAAAAGCTCGGTCAGTGGAAAATATGCGATGAAAACATTCTATTTAATGAACTTACAGAGTTGCTTCCTCAACCCAATCAATTAACAATAGAAAAAAGCAGACGTCTGTTTGACGAGGTTTTAGACGCAGGAAGCAGTTTTAAAGTACAAACCATCCACAGCTTCTGTCAAAGGCTTCTTGAATCCTTTCCGACAGAAGCAAAAGTAAGCGAGCAAATAAGAATATTTGACGAATACGAAGCGATGGAGTTGTTGAAAATAGGCCTTCAGTCATCGATTGCTTCTGCCGACATAAAATCTCATTTAATAAAAGCATACGACATACTCAGCCTTTTCAAAAGCGACGAGTCCTTAGTTATCCTTATCAGATCAATAATAAAAGATTGCGCGCAAATTGAATTGCTGCGCAAAAAAACAGATGAGGAAATCTTGGCCGAATACGGCAAACTTTGTGGTTTAAAACCGAAGCATATAACCCTTGACCCAAACTCTTTGAGAAAAGAGAACGAAATCACGTCCCGCAGCTTTGCCATTGCAAACGCGGCTTTTGCGCTGGCGGTTAAAGATGTGTACGTACGGTACGCTCAACTTAAACGCGATCGGCTTGATTATGACGATTTAATATTCAAAGCATTAATGCTACTGCGCAATCCGGACAACAATTGGGTTATGTATAAACTGGACGGCGAAATTTCGCATATATTGATTGATGAAGCGCAGGATACAAACCCATTACAGTGGGAAGTGTTGAAGGCGCTAAGCGCAAACTTTTTTTCAGACAACATAAAAACACTATTTGTCGTTGGCGATCACAAGCAATCAATCTATGGTTTTCAAGGAGCCAACCATCCGTCGTTTATAAATGCATATAAATATTTTAAGGATAAAACTATTGAAGCAAACCTGAATTGGCATGACGTAAGGCTCAATCTTTCTTATCGGTCTACGCCTGAGGTGTTGAATTTTGTCGACAAAGTTTTCTGCGATTCCCAAAAAACACCAGGAATCGGAGATTATCCGACAAAACATACCTCTTTTAGGGAGCAGGACAAAGGGCAGGTCGAGTTTTGGCCCTTAATTGACGCTACAGCCGAACAGCTTCCTCCTATGACGATTCCGACCGAAGCCCACGCTGTAACAAACCAAGAATCGCTGCTTGCAAAAGAGATTGCGAATAAAATAGCAAAAATAATAAATCAAAAATTGTTGGTTCCATCGAAACGTCGCGCAGCAATCGCCGGCGATTTTCTAATACTGCTTCAGCAGAGAGGAACCCTAATGGCGCAAATTATAAAAGAGCTTCAAGACAAAAGATTGCCTGTTAAAGGAATAGATCAACTTACCCTTACCGATGAAATTGTAATCGAAGACCTTATAAGCCTTGGAAAATTCGTGCTTAATCCATATGACGATTTCAATTTGGCCTGCTTACTGAAGTCCCCACTTATGGCAATAGACGAAAACGCCCTTATGAATCTTTGCATAAATCGCAAGGAAAGCCTTTACCAGCACATAAAAGAATTGGCCGCCAACTCAACTTCGCCGGAAATTTGCGATATGTTTCGTCTTTTAAACAAATGGCTTCAAATTGGAGGAAGCTTATCACTTTATAGCTTCTTTGAGGAGACGCTGGATCATCCAGATTATGGGGCGCGGAAAAATATTATCGCCCGCCTTGGAGGCGGTGCTATTGATGCAATCAGTGAGTTTATGGAACTTTTGCTTAAATATGAAATCAGTAATATTTCGACCCTTTCAAGTTTTATTCCCTGGTTTTTGAAAAAATGCCCAAAATTGAAGCGTGAATTCGGAATAGAAAACAAGATTCGTGTAATGACAGTCCATGGGGCAAAAGGCCTTCAAGCCCCTTTTGTTGTCCTGGCAAACATCAACAGCCAAAGCAGAAATGAGCTTGTTCCCACTTGGCTTAGCGCAGACGACTCTTATGCTTGCATGCTGCCCATCTTTTTTCCAAGAGATATAGAAATCCCCTCAAAAATAGCCGGCAATATCGATGAGTTGAAGCAGGAACAAGAATATGAGAGACAGCGGCTTTTATACGTTGCGCTTACCAGAGCCCAAGACCATATCTATATCACCGGCATAAATACTAAAAGAAAATCCGCTTGGTATAATCTTTTGGTAAACTGTAAGTAAACCATTATTGCTAAACGTTAAGACAGAGCCAACCAGCATCATTGAAGACTTTCTTGATTGATTTCCTGACTCGTCCTGTTTATGCTGAAATCTGGCGAATACCTCTTTCTTCCAGCAAAGGCCATAATTTTTTTAATGATTTTTCTTTATCGAAGTAAAATGCCGACGAGGCTACTCTGAAAAATTCCCAACCGCACCGTTCCAATTGTCTCTGCCTTTGCATGTCCTCTTCGTATTTATCAGCCCCATGCCAATAATCGCCGTCGCATTCAATTGCCAGCTTTGAACCCTCTCCTTCCACTACCAGATCTATTCTTTTTTGGGCTATTTCATACTGAGGAGTGATACGATACCCTTTTCGCATAATTTCAAGCGCAACATCCACTTCAAACCAACTTTCGAATGGCTGAGGAGGTTTTATAACGCCACGATGAGGAGTGCGAGCAGCTTTCTCAATCTCTTCAAGCGACATACCGGCGACAGAGTTACTGTTTTTATCTTCAAAAAAATCAATTAATCGTTTTCTTAAACAACCGGAACTCAAATCTCCGGCTTTAACAGAATGAAAAAGTATAACCTGTTCTTTTGCTCTGCTCATAACGACATTAAAACGTTGACGCCACGATTCTGTTGCGAGAACAGAAAAAAATGTCTCTTTCGTCTCCCTGAAAACTCGCAGGGGTTCCGCATAGAATTTTGTGTTTTTCTATTTCCCGAGCTTCGAGACGTTCAATCAAATTTGCTTCTATTAGATCAACCTGTCTACTTCCTTGCAAAGCAATAATCCCAATGCTTTTATCCGCGTATTTATTATCTTTACATATTTCGGCAACCTTATTTACAATGGCCTCCGCCTCTACTTTATTAACATCGCCTTCCTTATAGCCATCGCTTAAAAACACATTTTCAAGTGGAGAAAGCCTTTCCATGCCATATTGCTTCATGGGAATTAAGGGAGTATCCGAATAGCACAAGTCGTTACTGAATTTGATTATTTCCGGCATACATCTGAAATGTTCACGCAGAACCACTTTACTGCTGTATATGACGCGCCCTATATCAAACAAACTTCTATCAATGCTAAGCAAGTCTTTATATTCCCCAAGATCCTGTAAATATTCGTCTTGCCAACGATATATAGTATCGAGCTCAAGACCAACATTTTCAGGACTGATTTGTTTGTCATCTCCTACAATAAGCATTTTCTTTGCATAATAAAACAAAGGCAGAGCTTCCAGTCCGCACTGTGACGCTTCATCAACAATAACTACGTCGAAAACGCCAGGATTACTTTCAACATTATCCCAAACATCATGCAACGGCATAATCCAAGCTGGGATAGCTTCTACACATTTGTTAAGATGCTCTCGCGCTTCTTTTCTGCGCCTATTCACATATTTTCCTGTTCCTTTCCCCAACTTTCGCACTGCTTGACACCATAATGACATATGTCTTTTTTGATCGGCGGTTAAGCGATTCAAACAAAATTCCCAAGTTTTCAAAGCGGACAATTTTGCAGTAACGTTATTGATCTCGACGTCAATCTGTTTTAAAGACGCTTTAATGGCAGGGATATTATCTTTGTTAATATAGTTTATGATCCAACTGTTTGCTTGAGACCAATACCATGCATTCTCAATCTGCTCTATCCTGCCCTTCCAAGCAAGATCGTCGCAAGAACTCTCCATCTCTCTGATAGTTATTGGTATAATTTTTTCAACTTCAATAATGCGCTGTTTCAATTGGCAAAATTCATCGCGTTCTTTCAGTAAAGAATCCAATTTTAATTTAGAGCATTCATATTTATTGATATCATGACTTTTTACAGCATTGAGCAGCTCGACCATAATAAAATGAACGTTCTCTTTTTGAATAAAAGTTGTTAATTGTTCTTCCAGTTCGGAATTTTTTTGCAGAATTTCTTTTGTCTGCCTCTCAACGATTATGTAATTGCACGTTGATTCCACCTCGGCCACGGGATGATCCAGCATAAAACTGGCCTGGATCGACTTAGCAAACCTCCCGTACTCTTCAAATATCTTTTTGGCATCTACCAGCTCTTTTATCGTTTCATTGATCGTAGCTATCTGAGCCGCCTGTAAAAAATATGAGAGTTTCTCTAATTTGGCGATTTGACACGATTGATTTAACAGGCGCCATGCTTCTTCTGTTCTCATATGAAAATATGAAACTTTAATCAGAATGTCTAAATCTGATCCGGAACATGCCTTTCCGTTTATTTTTACGCTTTCAAAAAGATGTAAACAATCTTTTATGCGCTTCGGCATAAACAAGTTGAATTTACTTACGCTTTTGCCTTTTTCGACAAAACCTTTGAGATCTTTTGCATCAATGTAAATTTGCTTAATCGAACAATTATATTCGATTTCATAGTCATCAATTATTTCAGCAACATCTCTTATGCTTGACAGTATCTCATCTATTTTTTTAGCGATAACATGCAACGTAAACTTCGCGTTTTTTATTTTATTAAATTCCAATACCGCCCAATCATTATTTTCCGAACAACTGAAAAGTTTTTCGTATTTAATAAAAGGTCTAGTTTTTTCTGCAATTGTTTTTATGTCATCGGAAGATAGTTTGGACAACTCAAGATATAACGCCGTCCCGGATTTATCATCCAATCCAACCGCCCTTATCTTGTTCAGCTCATTGACCAGATCGGCAAAGTCTATTGATGACATTACGTCTGCGAAGTTACAGCCTAACTCTTTCTTTGAGTCAACTCCAAACTTCCTCATGCCCTCAAGAATTGCGGTCAGTTCATCGGTCGACAGAGAAAATTTTTGATCTAAAGAATGAGGGGGGGCGCGTCTTTAAACCACCCGTATTTTCCTTGCTTTTCTTTTACACTTAAAGCAATCTCAGTCGCTGTGCCTTTGTATTTTCCACAAGCAACTGACTGAGAATACGTCTCCGATTCGATTATGTCTCTAAGTTGACGGTTCTTACTTGCTTGTTCCCTCCTTAAATTGTCCAATTTTTCCTGACATTCACATTGTTTTTTTGCTACTAAAATTTGTTTGTTTTCATTCCAACCATTAGATTTATCTGAAATCTTGTTAACCGCTTCTTCTAAAAGCTTTTTTTCATCAATTTTTTGTCCCAACAAGCTAACAGTAAGCGACCTTATACTTTCCGGTATTAGCCCCTCTAAGAACGGATAAGGCTCTGGAAGTTTTTGCGGTGACCAGTATTCTTTGTCCCTTTGCCAACAAATGACATATCAAATTTGCTATAGTGTGCGATTTTCCCGTCCCTGGAGGACCTTGCACTAACGCTCCATTGGACGAATTCATTTTTTGAACTATCGACATTTGCTCATCATTGTATGGTTTAGGGAAAAACACCTCCTCATTGGAGAATGAAACGTTCTCTTGCTCGCTATATTCGCGCGTATCCTGCGTTTCTATAAGGTTGAGAAAAACGTCTAAAAGTTTTACGTTATTTCCCGCTTGCATTTCCTGTCTGTTTTTTATGCATTTCAACGCGTTTATTCTTCCCTGAGCCGAATATTTTCTTAAAATAATTGCCGGCGCAAACGTAAGCGTTGGTTTTTTGAAATTTTGGGACGGTTTCAATTGCCTAAAGTATTCGCCGTTTGAAAAAACAGAATTAAAAATCGTTTTTAATATTGCCTCTAAGTTATTTATCTCCAGCGGATCATCAACATCTTGTAATAATAGCTCACTTACGTCGTTTTCCGTTTTTAAAGGCAGCTCCGGCAAGTCTCTACCGGAAAACATATCCGTCTCTGCCCTTAAATTCATTCCAGCAGAATCAGGCTCTACTGTAAATTTCATATTTTTAGCATCAAGGTTGAGATCTACATTTGCAACGAGCAGATGTCTCTTAAAATAAACGCCGTCTTTGATTTTATATTGCAGAAGCCCAATCCCAAGAATCAGCTCATACGCTTCTCTATCTTTCTGCTGTTTCTGGTAAATCGAATATAAATCACTATAAACCTTTTGTACTTTTTCCCACGCATCGTATTGAAGCGCCCAATTATCCCATTTTTTATTAAAGTTATTCCGCGCTTGCTTAACTTTAGGACAATCCGTAAGATTCGCCTTTTTTGACTCTTCTGGCTCTTTCGGCTCTTGAGGTTCTGGAACTTTCTTAATCTGTATTAACCCTTTCGCTTTCTCTTCTGTTCTATCGAACCAATCCCTGGAAAAACAATGAGAAACGGAAGGCATTTGACTAAACCAAAAGACTTTTTCATATTTTTCGACATTTATAACTGGAGTAAAGCTAGCCCTGGCAATTTTTAATAAATATTCAACCAATTTTGTTGATTTTTCTGCTAGTGTCTTTTTATCCATTTCAAATTTATTTTTTTACTCACTTGTAATATATTATATATCTAAGGGTTTTTAAATTTACAATTTAAAGAAGCGAGAGGGGGACGGATTGTTGATTCTGAGGTTCGCTTTAGATGTAAAACTTCTTCAATATCAAAATTTTTGTTAAAATTGCTTATTTATTAGTAACATCAATTGACAAATGTCGACTCTTCTTCAACTTAAAAGTATCAGCAAAAGTTTTGGAGCAAGGCATTTGTTTCAGGATGTAAGTTTCATAATTAATAACGATGAACACGTAGGCGTGATCGGCCGTAACGGTGCGGGGAAGACTACTCTTTTCGACATAATCATGGGCAAACAAGAAGCGGATGACGGAACAGTAACTAAGTCAAATAATTTGCATGTTGCTTATTTGTCGCAGCATGATGACTTTATCTCAGAAGAAACTGCGGAGGATTACATCATGCGCGTTTCAAACGTTATGTCTTGGGAAGTGCGAGCCAAATGTGCAGAATTTGATATTGATGAGCGTCGACTTCAAAAAAACATATGTACGTTGAGCGGCGGCTATAAAATGCGGTGTAAATTGCTGGGGTTATCTCTGCAAAGAGCGGATCTGTTGCTGCTGGACGAACCCAGCAACTATCTTGACCTTGACACTATTCTTGTGTTGGAACGCTTTTTGCAAGGCTTCTTAGGCGCATTCATGATGATTTCTCATGATCAAGAGTTTCTTCGCCGAACAACCGACCATATACTGGAAATTGAAAGTGGTGAAGCGGTCAAATTTAACGGGAACTTGGACGACTATTTTGAACAAAAGCAGATGCTTCAGGAACAACTCGCGGCTCGTGCCGCCAGCTTGAAAGAGCGTCGCGAGGAAACTCTGCGCTTTATTGCCCGGTTTGGCGCTAAAGCCACAAAGGCCAAGCAAGCTCAAGCGCGCCTCAAGCAGCTTGGAAAAATGGAAACAGTGGAAACTAAGCCAATCCCCGTTTCCGCTAAGATAAAAATACCGCCACCGGCATACTGCGGAAAAATAGCGCTAATCATTAAAGACGCAGATCTCGGCTACGGTAGTTATAGAGTACTTAGGAATATCAGCTTTACCGTACAGCGAGGCGATCATATCGTCATTACAGGAGCAAATGGTCTCGGAAAAACTACGCTACTTAAAAGTTTGGCTGGGGCTATTCCGATCCTCAAAGGAACGCTGGATCCAGGATATGAAATCCGCCTAGCCTATTATGCTCAACATGTATCAGAACAGCTTAAACCTGAGCGAACGGTGCTTGAGGAACTGATTCATGCAAAGGATATCGCGATAACAGAACAAGAGGCCAAGACCCTTGCCGGGGCTCTTTTGTTTACAAAAGACGACATGAACAAAAAAATTAAAATTCTTTCAGGCGGAGAAAAATCGCGCGTGGCCCTGGGTTGCGTTTTACTGAAAAAGGTCAATTTGCTTCTTCTTGACGAGCCAACCAGTCACTTGGACTTTCAAACCACAGAAGCGTTAGCGCAAGCGCTTCAGGCTTATGCCGGGGCCATAATAGTAGTTAGCCACGACCGTGCTTTCGTCAGAAAAATCAGCCAAAAAACCATTGAGATCCAGCCTAATGGCGCCGCAATTATATATCCGGGCACCTACGATGAATACATCTGGTCGCTTCAAAGAAAGCTCAGACGATAAGTTTTCTCAAAAACAGCTTTCTTATTCCTGTATGCATACGCCCGATCTGACAAAGATTGATTGAAATCCGGTCAGCGCGGAAGGCTTATTGACGCTGGTGGACCATGTCTGAATGCCCATGCTCGATATTTCTTCAAAAAAAAGTTGAAAATTTTCGCTATCAAAGTGCGCCGTCGTATCATCAAAAAGCAAAATTGGCACGCCGATACGGCGATCGATATAAATTCTAGAAGTTGTCAGAATGACGGAAATAAGCATTATTTTCTGCTCGCCGGTTGAGCAACTCTCAGCTCTTAAAGGTTTATTTTTAAAATTTACGCTCCAATTGTTGCGGTGCGAGCCGACGCTAGTAATTCCCGTAATCCGATCCTTATTCCGACTTTCCTTGAGCTTTTTAAGCAAAACTTCCTGATAATTCTCAGTCGGAATGTCCTCTTCAACAAACAAGGTTATTTTTGGAAAATGGCGCTCAACTGAAGTTTCGTTGAACGCCTTGCAATAGCTGGAACGTGACGCTGTAACCTTGAAGGACGCTTCTGCGATTTTATACTCAATGGCATCTAACCACGTTTTATCGCAAATACTGCTTTGAAGAGCCTTCATTCTTTCGTTTATCAATTTTTTGTACATTAAACGTTTGGTTCGGTATTCCGGTTCTAAGCCATTCACGAGATGGTCGAAAAATTTCCTTTTTATGCTCAGCGGTTCAACAAAGATTTTATCGATTTGCGGCGTCAGCCAAAGAAGCCAGAGATACCTTTCTATATCTCCTATGTTGGCTGAATTACCATTTATTTTCGCAGCTTTTTGGTCAAGAGCGGTCCCCGGCAAATTTCCAACCCCAATTGATACTTGATCGTTACGCATATCAAGCAATGCAGCCACGCCCCACTGATCCGACAAAGTATCGAGGCATTTTACTTCGCTATAATCTGCGCCACGAAGCCCTTTACTTGCAGACAACATGGATATTGCTTCCAGTATACTGGTTTTTCCAGCGCCGTTTTGTCCATATACAATTATATTTTGGGACAGATCGCTCAGTCTCAGCGACTGATAGCAACGAAAATTTGTAAGAGCGAGTTTAGAAATTCCACCGATTTGCGTTTCCACAGTTATTAACCTGCTTAAATTAGCTTCGGCACATGAGGTTCTTTTTGATTGTTGTATATTCGGTTGTAAAGTGGAGCGTCGTAGTCAGGCTCTTCAATAAAATGAAATAAAACTTGAGATACGCGTTGACCTGGAACAAGCCTTATTGGATAGGGGAAGCAGTTAACTAACTCTAGCGTCCAGCTTCCCTTAAATCCCGGATCGCCCACTCCTGCAGAAACGTGTGAAAAAACAAAATTTCTTGCTAAAGTTGACCTGGTTTCAAGCACCGGAACGATGTTTGCGCAATTGCTTCCAATCAGTTCGTTAGTGCAACCTAGCACGGTTTCTCCGGATTGGATGATAAACCCTGAACTGTTCGCTTCAATTCTTTTAAACCTGATCTTGCTTTCATCTTTGCCAAGGTCGATACAAAAACCATTCCTGTTTAGCAAGTTTTTGAAACACTGCTTCAATGCGCCGACATGCTTGACCCGATATATTATGTCGCCAAGAGTTACATCATATTGCATTAGGCCAAGATTGTTGGGGTTGAAGGGGGTAATCACTATATCCCCCCTGTCCATACTTTTCAATATTGAGCATTTTCCAAGCACGGCCACGGCTTACCTCGCTATATAATTCTTTTAAAAATTCTGCTGTAGCGAATGTTTTGCAGCCAGAGCCAAAATTCCCATAACCTGACATTGTTAGCTATTGAATGCAGGACACAAACTGCGCGTCCTACCAAAAAAATCTCATGAATATATCCAACAGAGCCAAGGAAACGGCTGTCTTTTGAAAAGTCTCTATTATCTCCCATCACAAAATAATGATTCTCGGGAACTGTATATACGGGAGTGTTATTAATATCGAGGACGTTGTTAATGTCGTACTTTATGATTGTATGAGGTTTGTCCTCTGCCCCAGGCAATATTTCGGTATACATGTAAGTTCTGCGCTTTCTTCCGTTAATGGTCTCATCTTCAAACATGTATTCCCCTTGATAAGTAAGTTGTGCAGGAACGTCATTCACATGAACTATGCCTTCCTTAACCTGAATTCTGTCACCTGGTAATCCGATAATGCGCTTTATATAGTTCGTAGACGGATCTGAGGGCAGCTTAAAAACAACGACTTCGCCTCTTTTTGGAGATTTTTTAAGCGCTCTGCCCTCAAACAAAGGCAGGCTGAATAAAATAGAATGCTTGCTGTATCCATAGGCCCATTTTTCTACAACCGGCATATCTCCAACCAACAAGGACGGAACCATAGAACTTGAAGGTATTTGATACGGTTCGTAAATCAACGTGCGAAAAACCAACACCAAAAGCAAAATACCAACAATTGATTTTATCTCTTTTGGCCAGTTAGTTTTATTTTTCATTATTTCCTTATTTCCTTACCAACTCGATTATCACGCTAGCAATAGCATAAGGAAATTCGTCACTCAAGCTGAGATGAATAAAGTGCTCGCAACCTCCGTATTCCGTCAGAATCCTGCCCATATATTTGAACGCCTTACCACGTAACAAGACGCCAGGTTTGCCAGACTCATTATTGCTCACATCTATATCTCTCCAAACGATACCTTCCGTCTGTCCGAATCCGGTGCCCAAGGCTTTAACTAAAGCTTCTTTGGCAGCAAAACGTTTAGCAAAGAAACAGACTTTGTCTTTCTTAGATTTAGATATTGCCCATTCGTTATCTGTAAAAATAAGCCTTCGAAGCCGCTCTCCATACCGCAAGTAAAGCTGTTCCATACGTCTGATATCAACTATGTCATTACCAAGACCAAATATCATGGGACGTCCTTCACCTCTATTACACCTTTAATGCTTGCGATAGTTTTCGTTACTTCTTGGATTTGTTGGATACCAATGCGGCGAATAGCAAATGAAATGTAAATCATATTATCTTCAATTAGTTCGGTTTGCATACTAATAATGTCCACATCGCATTCGCACAAAGTATTCACAATGTCATAAAGCAGCTTTCGGTGCTCGTCTGCCTGCACAGTGATAGCCTGCCAATCCTCGTTATGGCAGACGATATTAACGTTATTATTAGCTTGTCGCTTATTCGTCTTATTTAGTTTGTATTGTTTGAACAATAGCTTCAGCTTGTGAGTGGTTATAAAGCACTGCCCGACCTTTATGTATAAATCATCTGACGAATTGCAACTCAAAGACTTAACCAAATAATCTTCTACATTTTTTTCCGAGAAAACCAAGCCGGATTCCTTTGCTGCTTCTATGGCCATACTTTTGCCAAGACCCCTATATTTTTCGCATTCTCTAGATTTTAAAAACTTCTTAATATTATTTTTTGCTTTCCGAGTTATAACTTTACTCAGCCAGGATGGAGATGGCTTTTGAAAAAAAGACGTAGAGATCTCAACAGTGTCGCCATTTAACAATTCTTTTGACGAGATAACCGGAACTCCATTCACCTTTGCGCCTACACACGTGTGCCCGACCAATGTATGAATTGCATAGGCAAAATCCAGCACAGTAGCCTCTTTAGCGAGAGTTATAATGTCTCCATTCGGGGTAAAGCAAAAAATCTCCGTGCCAAGCAAGTCGCCTTTACTATTTTCTCCTGAATACATCATAGGAAATTTTCTGTTCACATTGCTTAAAAAGTTTCTCATCCATCCGTAATTGTTAAAGTTTTCAATACTGCCTATTTTCTTTTTGTAATTCCAGTGCGCAGCGATGCCATATTCAGCAACCTCGTCCATTTCTTTTGTACGGATTTGAATTTCGATTTGTTGATTGCAGGGTTTTGCAATAGTGACAATTGTATGAATAGATTGGTAATTATTCCTTTTGGGCACGCTTATATAATCTTTAAATTTTCCTTGGATAGCGGCATACCTGGAATGTACAATTCCGAGCGCGTGGTAGCAATCTTCAATGCTCTCAACAACAACGCGAATCGCAATAATATCGCTTATTTGAAGCAGGTTAAAACTTCTCCTGCGCATTTTCTCCCAAATAGAGTATGAACTTTTCAGCCGTCCAGTAACTTCAAATTCAAAAAATGTGTTTTTCAGCAGGCTTTTAATAGCCAATACAACATTGTTGATTGTTTTTTTATTTTCTTTTTCAAGTTCATCGAGCCTCCGCTCTATAACTTTTTTCTCATTCGGATTGATCTGTTCAAACGACAAGGTCTCAAGTTCATTTTTTACCTTATTCATTCCGACTATATCGGCAAGCGTAGTAAATACATTGAGCGTCTCGTGTGAAATTTTATATCTTTTATCAGCATCATGCTCTCCTATTGTCCTCATGTTGTGTAAACGGTCTGCAAGTTTCACAAAGACAACGCGAATATCTGTCGATAGTGCCAATAAGAGTTTACAATAATTTTTTATCTGTTGAGTACGTTCAGATTTCAGAGAAACTTTGCTAAGTTTTGTGACCCCTTCCACTACGGCGGCGACTTCTGGTCCGCAATCTTTTTCTATAGCTTCTTTTGTTAAATTTGTATCTTCAATAGTATCATGCAATAAGCCGCTTACGATTGTGACAGCGTCAAGTCCCATATCTGCGAGTATAAATCCGACCTCTTCCGCATGAGTAAAATAAGATTCGCCAGACAAGCGTTTCTGCCCCTTATGAGCTTTTTGAGCAATAAAATAAGCTTTTTTTATGGAGAGGATTTCTTCTTTGGTCAGGTAGGATTCGGTTAGCGCTATGATGTTTTCCAGTCTATTCAATCGCAAAGCCTCCAAACCGATTCTATTCACATATTAACACAACTCGAATACTATTCAGAGCTAACCGAGACATTGAGGCGCCGCTCAATATGAGCGGCAACCAGAAAAAACTCATCGTGAGATATAACGAGCATAGCGCCTCGATATTCTCTTAGGATCTCGATTATGTGATCGCGAGTCTCCAAATCAATATTATTTGTAATTTCATCTAAGATCAGCAATTGCGGAGGATTAGCTGCAATTTTAGCAAGAGAAAGTCGCGCTTTCTCTCCTTCAGACAATGCTTTTATAGGCGCGTTCGCCTCCTCGTTTTTTCTGAACAAAAAATCGTTTAAGAACCCGCGGACTTCTTTGCGGTCCCAGGACGTTTCTTCCCTAATAATTTCAACGGCGGATTTATCAGGATCCAAATTTCCATAGCGTTGATCTAAATATCCAATATTCCTAGGGTGTGGCACAACCCAATATCCACCTCTTGTTACCATCAGATCTGCATAAATTGCTCTAACAAGGGTAGTTTTTCCACTGCCGTTATTCCCGATAATGGCAACGTGTTCCTGCGATTCAACGGACAAGTTTATATTGTGCAAAACAACTTTATCCGAATATCCAACTGAGCCGTTAACGATTGACACTATGGTTCTTTTGGTATTTTTCTGACAGGGTAAATAAAACTTTGGGGTAATAATTTCTGGCAAACGAATTTCGGATAACCGATCCAGCAATTCCTGTTTTTTCTCATCAATGCTCTTTAGTCTGTTCCCCTGAGATTTTTCTGCTTTCATAACTTTTAAATCTCCGGCGCTCTTCATCCACTTTTTGTTAGCTATTTTTTGTTTACCGATTTTTATACTTTGCGATACGCGCTCTTGTTCTTTCATCAAACTTTTATGCATGGCATTTCTATCGTGTTCTAGCGCATTTATTTTTCGAGAAATGGAGTGATGTTTTATGCGTTTTTCTCTTATATAATCATCATAGCTCCCACGGAAAACTGTGATCCTTCCACCGTCAATATGCCACAGAATGTTGATGCAGCTGTGAAGCAGCTCTTTATCATGGGTAGCAATGATCAATGTTCCGTAATATGCTTTAAGCATACGCATCAAACTTTTACGATTTTTCAAATCCAGATGGTTGGTCGGCTCGTCTAACAAAAAAATTGATGGGTATTTGCTTAAAGCTTGGGAAAGTTTTTTATTAAAACGCTCTCCGCCGCTTAACTCGTTAAAATCATCTATAATCTGCGGAATATATGACAGAGATTCGTTTGAATTTTTACTGGCTATAACCTTTAACAAAGAAGACTTCCCGCTTCCGTTGCGTCCAATAATTGCTATACGGTCGCCAAATAAAATTTGTGCCGAAAAATTTTCAAAGCATGTTTTGTGGGGAAAGGACAGACTTAAGTCTATTATCTGAATTGGCTGATGCATTTTTCCTCCAATTTTCCATAGTATCAGACATTAAACCTAAAATGCATTATATCGCCGTCCTTAAGCACATAGTCTTTCCCCTCAAGACGCATTTTTCCTGCGTTTTTTGATGCGATTTCACCGCCAAGAGACACATAGTCTTCGTAAGAAATTGTCTCGGCGCAGATAAAACCACGTTGAAAATCAGTATGTATAACGCCTGCCGCTTCCGACGCTTTAGCGCCATATCGCACAGTCCATGCGCGAGTTTCTTTTTCGCCTGCCGTAAAAAATGTTATGAGATTAAGAAGTTTATACCCTTCGCGTACTATTCGTGATAGCCCAGCCTCGCCCAGCCCAATAGATTGAAGATACTCGCGCTTTTCCTCTTCATTTTTCAGAAGGGCAATCTCTGCTTCTATTGCAGCGGAAGCCATAACAACGCTTGAGCTTTCTTTTCTTGCCAAATCTAGTACTTGGTCTGTAAACTTATTTCCAGATAAAATCTCGCTTTCAGCGACATTGCAGACATAAAGCACAGGCTTATATGTCATAAGTTGCAGCCCCGCAAACAACCTTATCTCTTCTGCGCTATTCAAGCATACTTTCCTGGCCGACGTTCCTTGTTCCAGTACTTTAATAGCGCGGTCTATGAGAATCAAAGTCAATTCCATTTCCAGGTCCTTGATGGTGCGATATTTTTTTTCAAGATTGTTTCTTTGCTTTTGCAGGCTATCAAGATCGGCAAGCATAAGCTCTGTATCAACTATCTCTGCATCGCGTATTGGATTGACGGATCCCTCCACGTGAGTAACGTCATTATCTTCAAAGCACCTTAGAACATGAAGAATAGCGTCGACTTCACGGATACGAGCAAGGAATTGATTGCCTAGCCCCTCGCCTTCGCTAGCTTTCTTTACCAATCCCGCAATGTCAACAATTTCAAGCTGAGCGTGGATCTTCCTTGCGGAACGCGTAAGCTCTGCCAGCTTATCAAGGCGTACGTCCGGAACGCTTACCAATCCAACGTTTGGGTCGATGGTGCAAAACGGATAATTGGCTGCTTGGGCCGCAGTAGTTTGAGCCAGTGCATTAAACAGCGTTGATTTTCCAACATTCGGCAAGCCCACAATCCCACAGTTAAAACCCATATTATTTTATTTCAGCGCCTGAGTCTTTCACAACACTGACTAGGGCCGGACGAAGCAATCGATCATGGATAACATATCCAGGCTGAAGAATTTCGGCTATATGTCCCGGCGCAATATCGACTCGCTCAACCTCAACCATAGCCTGATGATGCGCCGGATCAAAAACGTCACCGGATGCCGCCTTTACCGGCTTAACGCCATAACGTTCAAGAACAGCCACAAGTTCTTTTTCGGTCATTTTTATCCCGTCAAAAAGACCGCTGCTGCCATCGCCGGTTGTTGTAAGCGCTCTAGAAAAATTGTCCAGCACCGGAAGCAAATCACGCGCGAATTTGCTTAAAGAATATTTAATCAGATCGTCTTTTTCACGTTGAGCGCGTTTTTGAAAGTTTTCATTTTCTGCCATCGCTCTGAGCAAAGAATCTTTAAGTTTAGATATCTCTGCATCTTTTTCGGCTATCGGATTAACAACCGTCTCAGCGCTGCAATTGTACTCAGAAATATGATCCTCCGCTGAAGGGTTGACTTTGTTTTCTTCTTCCTCAGAATGATGTTTTTTATGCATATTTTCCTACTCGAAATTCCCCAACTCAAAACTCAAAACATTTTCTCCACAATTCTCGCCGTAAAATCCACTAACGGAATTATTCGGCCATAATTTATACGCGATGGCCCAACAACGCCAACAGCACCGATCATTTTTGATCCGGGCACCATACACGGCGAAATAACAACCGAGCATCCGGATATGTTAAACAGAGAGTTCTCCGAGCCTATAAATATCTGCACTCCATCAGCAGTAATTACAAGATCCAAAAGCTGTTTAATTATCTCCTTGGTTTCAAGCGTGTTAAACAATTGACGCATTTGCTCAAGTTCGTCGGCCCTCTGAACGTTGCTTAAGAGATTCGATCTTCCTCGAACAATATAGCACTCATTATTACTATCTGTGCAAGACTTTACCGCCAAACCGCTTTCCAATACTCGAATGGTCAGTTCGTTAAGATGCGCCCTGTTTGCCTCCATTCCTTTCTGTACGATTTGTTGTACTTCCGTCAATGTGCGATCAGTGATGAGGTGGTTCAAAAAGTTGCTTGCCTCGCTCAATATCGAAGGCGTTATTTCTACGGAAGTCTCGATAATTCTATTCTCAACAAATCCATCCGCTGTGACGATCACGATCAACGCTCGTTTAGGAGCAAGATAAACAAACTCCATGTGCTTAAGTTTTGAGTCCACCTTAGGCGCGATGACCAACCCTGCGCATTTCGTAAGCCCGGAAAGATTATGCGCAATACCTTCAAGCATGTCTTGAATAGACCTGCCAGAAATAGGCAGACTATGCTCAATTTTGTCCTTTTCGTCTACTGACAGGTCTCCCATTTCAAGCAGCGCTTGCACAAATATTTGCAATCCTTCGTTCGTCGGAATCCTTCCAGCTGAAATATGCGGGGCGTAAAGCAGTCCCGCATCCTCCAGATCAGACATAACGTTTCTTATGGTCGCCGGAGATAGAGAAATCCCCATAGTTTTGGATAAAGTTCTAGATCCTACAGGTTCGCCCGTTTCAATGTAAACATCGACAAGCCGCTTAAATATATCTTGTGCACGCTTGTCTATATCAGACAAATTGGCCATAAACTGTGGCTTTACTAATAAACATGCGCGCAGTATATACTTAGAACATACAAACATAAAGGGTGAAGCACATATGATGCGCGCTAATCGAGGACTGTCTGAGCTTAGGTCGATATCTTTCGAGCCAAACATCATGAAATACGCTGAAGGAAGTTGTCTTGTAAAGTTTGGCAATACTCATGTTATATGCACTGCTTCGGTTGAAGATAAAGTTCCCCCATTCCTTCGAAACAAAGGAATGGGATGGGTCACTGCGGAATATTCCATGTTGCCAAGATCAACAAACACCCGCATCGAAAGAGAGTCGTCAAAAGGCAAACTAAGCGGCCGCACTCAGGAAATACAGCGTTTAATAGGACGAGCTTTGAGAGCCATAATTGTCCCAAAAAAACTTGGTGAAAGACAAATACACATAGATTGCGACGTGATCCAAGCTGACGGAGGAACAAGAACATCTTCGATATGCGGAGGATACATAGCTTTAGCGATTGCGTGTAAGAAGCTAATTTTCGAGCGTGTTATTCATCAAAGCCCGATAATAGACAGCGTAGCGGCTATTTCTTGCGGCATAGTCGATGGTACGCTTATGGCGGATCTTGATTATAATGAGGACAGCAACGCGCACGTAGACGCAAATTTTGTCATGACTGGAGCCGGAAAACTTGTGGAAGTACAGGCAACCGGCGAGGACGGCCCCTTTACAAACGATCACATGAACGCCCTGATGCTAATGGCTTCAAATGCGATAAAAATAATAACAAAAAAACAAGCGGAAGTTCTTGCTGAAGTTGACTTTGATCAGTAAGTCACTGCCGACTTTTCATATATGTAAAATTAACCGGGACAGGAATTAATTGTTAACGTCTTTTATGTCAAACCCGCTATATCATAATCATATAACGCCAATCTTAAAGTATCTGCGCTCAGGCTTATTTCAAAAAACACATTTGTCCTTGCGCTGCAATGAGTATATCCTTGGTTGGGAACGTTGTTGGACGAACAAATTGTGAACCCGGTCAGGTCTGGAAGGAAGCAGCCGCAACAGTCTATGTTTGGGTCGATAACGTTCCTTAAGTTTATGTAACCCCCATCAAATGGAAATGTCGACATATATCCCTCTGTTTCTTAAATACAGGTCGCAAAAGTTCAGCGAACTTATCGGGCAGGATGTTTCGGTACGAGTTTTAACTGCCGCAGTTATAAAAAATCGTTTGAGCGGAGCTATTTTGTTCACTGGTATTCGCGGGACAGGCAAAACTTCAACCGCAAGAATACTGGCGCGGGCGCTTAATTGTCCCAATCGACCAGAAACCAGCGCAGAGCCATGCTGCATGTGCAAAACATGTCAGGATATCTTGGGCGAACGCCATATGGATGTGATAGAGATAGACGCCGCTAGCCATACAAGTGTTGACGACGTCCGTGAACTTATTGAATCATGCAAATACAAGCCGGTTGAATGCAAATATAAAATATACATCATCGATGAAGTTCACATGCTGTCCAAAAGCGCGTTTAACGCTCTGCTCAAGACGCTTGAGGAACCGCCGCCGCATGTTAAATTCCTGTTTGCCACAACAGAAACCTATCGGGTTCCGGAAACGGTCTTATCCAGATGTTTAAAATTTGATCTTAAACCGATCCCGGTTAACCTATTAGCGCAGCATCTTGCCAACATATTGAATCAAGAAGGCGTATCTGCTGATGTTGAAGCGCTCAATATTATTGCAAGAGCTTCCGGGGGTTCCGCGCGCGATTCCATATCGATACTGGAACAAGCAATTAATTTTTGCGAAAAAGTATCGGTTGAAGCAGTAAAAACGCTGCTTGGGCATGGCGATTATGCTGTTGTGTATGAGGCTGTCAAGGCCTGCCTGCTTGGAGACGCAAAAAACAGCATAGTCAAATTCAGAGAATATTCCAAAAGCGGAGGGCTCCCGGCCGAGCTTATAAACAGAATGCTTGAAATTGTTCATTGGCTGACATGCAAAAAAACTTCGATTCAGCCTTTTGATGATAATTTCGCGCAGGGAGAGCTGAAAAACGACCTTGAAAACAGCGTACTTCCAAAAATGTCAGTCGCAGGCTTATCTCGCATGTGGCAGGCATGTTTTCGTGCGCTGGAGGAAATAAAGCTCGCGCCGCAACCGGATTATGCGACAGAGGCAATTCTCATAAGGCTTTGTTACCTTGCAAAACTCCCAGAGCTTACCGATATACTCAGCAGCCTTGACAAAAATCGGCCAGAAACCGGCATTTGTCAGTTAAAAGAAGTTGAGCCAAAAACGGAACTGCAAACAATAACCGATATAGATTCTTTGCTTGAGTGCCTAACCAAAAATCGTGAGGCTATCCTTCTTAACGAACTAAAGCAGTGCGCGGCTGTTGCTGAATGTAATCCGCCAATTTTGGTTTTAGCGCAAAAACAGAAATTATCCGACGGTTTTGAAAAGCGTCTTGAAATGACGTTATCAAGACTGACAAATGAAAAGTGGCACGTGACCATATCCTCGGATAATCCTTCTTTACTGTCGATATCTGAACAGGATAAAATCAGGCAATCGGAAGAAATATCTGCAATAGAAAAATCTGATTTTATTAGGACGGCAAAGGATTTGTTTCCACAAGCTAAGCTGAAAATAACAAAGAAGGAGTAGTATGACTGACTTCAAAAATATGTTTAAACAGGCTCAACAACTGCAGTCCAAATTCATGGAAATGCAGAACCAGATGCAAGAGCTTCAGATCGAGGGCTCATCTGGCGGAGGCATGGTTAAGCTGCTTATTAATGGTAAAAGCGAGCTGAAAAAAATAGACGTAGATCCCAGCGTGCTCAACCCAGAAGACGCCGAAGTTCTGAACGACCTTATCATAGCCGCTTTTAACGATGCTAAATCCAAACTTGAAACGCAGTTGTCGGAAAAAATGTCATCGCTGACCGGCGGCATGGCGCCGGCTGGGTTTAAGCTGCCGTTTTGACTAAGTTTGCTCGAGCGTTTTTCCTGGCAGGAGCCATACTTGGTTGTTACGCTTTCGGCACATATTTGGATTATCAAGCCAGCACGCCGTGCGATCCGCGCGTAGTCGATGCTATGTGGCCTTATATTTTTGATAATCCAACAAATCCGCACGGCATGGGAATCCAGCATAAAAAATCCATGGATGCGGTTGTTCGCGCGCGCCGGCAAATTGCCAGTCTTATAAGAGCAAAACCTGAAGAAATATTCTTTACGTCCGGCGCAACTGAGTCGAATAACTTGGCTATCCAAGGAATAGCGAAAGCATACGCTCGCAAAGGTCATCATATAATCGTCTGCGTCACCGAGCATAAAAGCGTGCTTGAAGCAGCGCGTCACCTGGAAGGCTTCATTGTTACATATCTTCCTGTCAAACCAAACGGAGTCCTGGACGTAAAACAACTTGTAAAAGCCATTCGTTCAGACACGATCTTGGTCTCAATTATGGCGGCCAACAATGAAATTGGCGTAATCCAGCCTTTCGATGAAATAGGGAGAATATGCAGAAAACGTGAAATAATTTTTCACTGCGACGCTTCTCAAGCAGCTGGAAAGATTCATCTTAACGTCAAAAACATTGACGCGCTCACTGTATCTGGACATAAAATTTACGCCCCAAAGGGAATTGGCGCGCTTTACATTCGTAAAGGCGTAAAAATCGTTCCTCTTTTTTGGGGCGGCGGTCAGCAGCTTGGTGTCAGGTCGGGAACTTTGCCAGTCCCACTTTGTGTAGCGCTGGGCGAGGCATGCGCCATATGCGAAAAGTCCATGAACCGAGAGGCCAAAAAAATTTCTTTTCTTCAAAAACGCCTGTTGAAGGGCATTATTAAATTAGTTCCAAACGCAACGCTAAATGGAGACCATATAAAGCGCATTCCTGGCAACATTAGCATAAGCCTAGGGAATATTGACACAGGCGAGGTAGTACGTCTTATGTCCAACTTTGCTATCTCTGTAGCTTCGTCTTGTTATGGGCAAGGACACACGTCTCATGTTTTGCAAGCCTTACATGCTTCTTCGAGGAACACGTTAAGAGTGGGTATAGGTCGTTTCACTGATGAAAGCGATATTGATTTATTTCTGCAAGATTTAGCCCGTGCCCTTAGACAATTGAAGAAAACCTCTTTTCAACAAAATTATGAATTGTTGTCCGGATATTAGGCAACCACCTTTACGATTTAATCTCACGCCTCCATTGTTAAGTTATCTCCTTCCAAGGTTAATGTAGCGAGGTTTGAGCTATAAGACTTCCTAACGCTGCCAACAACCTTTCTTATCCACTATATTTTTATTTGACTTTAATAAAAGTTATGTTATATAATTTATTTTCTTCTCCAATTATGGACGGATCTTAAGAAGGTTCTGATGAAAAATCGCGCTATCAAGTTTTGTATGATAGCACGGTTTTGTGCGCCTCTGTTAATTTGGCCGCCTCTGCACGACAAGAGACTGCAGCGCATATTCTACCAATAGAATATAAAATAAAGTTGAGCTACTCCGCTCGTCCTCCGCTGGCAAAAAGAGGAGATGTATTACCTCCGTCTCGTTTTCTTGCTGAGAATGGGGAGAATTTCAAAGATGTAGGCGCATATTGAAAGATTCGTCTGAACTTGAAGATGAGGTACGCCAATGATCAGGGATCGAAATAGGATCAGGCTATCCAGACGCGTGTTGTGATGTTTTCGAGCTATCTACTATGTTTGACCAAAACATGTTTGATGTTGTGGTTTTTGAATATCTCCCTCGTAAAGTTACATCGGATCTGCGCGCAGCAACTGAGGCGTTAGCGGTTCTGAAACCCAAAGGACGTCTTGTTCTTAGAACGTTCTCTGTATGTGATCTTGATGCTTCGGATCTGATGCGCCTTGAAGGTTTTCCATTAGGAAAAAAATGGGCAAAGGCTTTTTCCTTCCTTATAAACAGGGAGATCGTCCAAAAATTTATCCTAATATAGTGAAGGTTACTGCTGAATCGCTTCAACTACTTTCAGACGGTTCGGATATAGATGTTGCTGAATCGCTGTTCCCAGAAACGGCAGCATTGGAAGAATTTTTCGAGTTTTTCCTGAATTGCATTGTTCCTGGACTCGGGGATCTGGTGGAAGCAAATCCTTTATTAATGGATCCTCCGCCGGCCGAATGTTCCTCGCACGAACAACTTTGGCCTAAACGAGAAAAAGCTGGCAATTCGAAAATTGCTAGGTGCTCAAGAAAAAATAATCAATGAAGCCTATTTATGCGCTTCGTGCAGTTATTGAATATATTACACGGAAGATCGAACAAGGCATTCAACATTGTTACGCGGCCGAAAGCCTTGTCGAACGTGCTTTATACTTTCAAACAAGATGATCAGTAGAGAGCCCGGCCGACTGGACCCTCAAATATTTTCCATCTAACCAACTATTAATAGCCGACTATCTATCCAGTGAATTAAGCACATCGTTTATATTGGTCGGGTTTTTGAGGTTCTGCGCATCAAGATTCAGCGCCGGAATGTCAGCGGTCGTTAAGTACGGTCGCAATCCGATGCAAGCGGCCATAAAATCCTTCCACACAACCGCTGGCGAAGCGCCGCCAAGATTTTTAGTTGAACTCATATCGTCATATCCCATCCAAACGCCTGCAGTAAATGAATGTGCGCCGCCGACAAAACATGCGTCTCTTCCTTTACTGCTGGTCCCGGTTTTGCCATAGGATGGCACGGGAAGCCGGCTTCCTTTACCTGTTCCGCGCATGACTACATTTGTTAACATTTTGCGCATATCAGATATAACCCGGTCAGAAAAAAACTTTTCATTTGCTTGGATTGGCTTTTTATAGAGTATTTTACCGCTTGTTGTTTTTATGCTGGATATAGCATAAATTGGCGCTTTTACTCCTCGAGTATTAATGATGTTATATGCGTCAACCAGTTCAAATAACGAAGTATTTCCGCTGCCTAATGATATTGTCAAATCCATAGGCAAATATCCTTTTACCCCCAAAGCTCGCGCAACATCGACGATTGACTTACATCCAAGTCTTTGAGCCAATCTCACGGCAACAGTGTTAACTGAAAAGGTAAAAGCGTCATTAAGCGTTATATTGCCCTTGCTGACCCAACCGTAATTTTTTGGCGACCAAGACCTTATTTGTATTGGAAGATCGCTGATCAAGTCGTTTGGGCGCATACCCTGTTCAAGTGCAGAAAGAAACACAAAGAATTTAAATGCAGATCCGCTCTGGCGACCTGCCGTCGCGCGATTAAATTGGGACATTTTATAAGAAAAACCGCCCAACATAGCCTTTACGGCGCCGCAACCATCAACGCACACAAGCGCAACCTGCGGTGGAATTGCTTTGTTTTTATTAATCCGGTCGTTGATATGCCGAGTAATAACAGCCTCTGCATGTGTTTGCATCTTGTAATTGAGCGTTGTCGTTACAACAAGATCATCATTTGTTGACGGAATAAACTGAGGAATTAAATCCAGTACCCAATCGGTAAAGCAACGATACCCCTCCCCTCCATGAGCGCTGGGACGCAAAGTCTCTCGATGTTTATTTATTGCAAGCTCGGCTTGCTTTTGAGTGATATATCCGGCTTGAATCATGCTGACCAAAACCTTTATTGCACGCACATCTGCTTGATCAGGATTATTAAAAGGCGAATACTTTGCGGGGCTTTTAAGAACAGCGGCCAATTTTGCGGCTTCATAAAGAGTCAGCAATTTTGCTGGTTTTTGAAAAAATTTCCACGCCGCAGCGTCAATGCCATAGGTGCCTGAGCCAAAATAAACTCGATTCAGATACATTGTTAGTATTTGAACCTTTGAAAAGCGTCTTTCCAACCAAATAGCCAATACAGCCTCTTGAATTTTACGCCTCACAGATCGTTCAGGCGAAAGGAAAGCGTTTTTTGCCAATTGTTGTGTAATTGTTGAGCCGCCTTGAATGTACTTGCGCGCGCGCGTATTCGCCCAAGCAGCACGCAAAAGCCCAAAAATATCGACTCCGTGATGGTCAAAAAAACGCTTGTCTTCAATTGATATGATGGCCTGCGGCACGTATGATGGAAGCGCCTGAACTTTTACAGATTTACGAAAAACATCCCCATAAGTTGCAAGAAGAGTTCCATCTTCCGCCCTTATTATAACGCAAGGCGCTCTTGTGGGTGGAGCAAGGTTATTTATACTGGGAAGGTCATATAAATACCACGCTGATAATAAGAATAACGCTGATATGCCGGTAAGAAATGTCGCAAATGCCAATTTAAACTTGGATTGTCGTTTCTTAAATGCGCTTTTGCATGCACGGGATTTTTTGTGCTTTTTGGACATTTTTATACCGTATAAAAATACTCGATCAGTTATTGTATATCATGACCGTGTCCGCAAGAGTGATACGTTCTTTGGATTTTTTTAAATTAAGGCAAAGACTTGGACTGGATTGACGACGTAATAATTTTATCAAAAATCCCCTATG
Source organism: Holosporales bacterium (assembly GCA_031268985.1). Classification (GTDB taxonomy): domain Bacteria; phylum Pseudomonadota; class Alphaproteobacteria; order UBA3830; family JAIRWN01; genus JAIRWN01. Next base: position 37,439 of record JAIRWN010000030.1, on the reverse strand, counting down.
GCGAATCAAGCTTCGTCCTTACGGTAATGTCAGAAAATCACGGAAAATGGGCTGGTTTTGTTAAAGGATCCTACAGGAGACAATCCGCGAAGGCGGCATTTACCGTTTTCGAATGCGGAGATATTGCCCGGTGCCAATGGCGATCCCGCGTGTCAGATAATTTAGGTAACATGGTAATCGAAACCAAGCTGCAGCCATTTATATTCGCCTGGAGCAGTAAGCAAAGGCTTTTAGCAATTAAATCGACTTGCGATATGTGTCTAAGCCTATGTCCGGAAAGGCAAGTACTCAAGAGCGTTTATGAAGGGCTGAGGATGTTTTTATGTAATATAATGCGTCCAAATTGGGTTCCAGAGTATATTAGGTTTGAGCTCGGGTTACTGAAACATCTTGGATATGGGCTTGATATTGAAAAATGCGCAGTAACCGGTACGAACAGCGATTTAAGCTATGTTTCACCTAAAACAGGACGTGCCGTATGTCAACGCGTAGGGGAGCAGTATAGGAACAGGCTGCTCGCGCTACCCGCTTTTCTTACCAATCCGCACGATGATAAAAATATCAAGTGGCAAGAAGTGTTTGATGGGCTGAATTTAACAGATTTCTTCCTACAAAAAGTATTTAACGTGTATTCGAAGACTGCGCCTAAAGCGCGGGCTATGCTGTTGCAAGCCTTAATCAAAGATTGTAGAAATAGAGATGAATTGTCCGTAGCACAAAACAACAAAGGATGCTTAGCTCAGCGGTAGAGCACTACCTTCACACGGTAGGGGTCACAGGTTCGAGTCCTGTAGCATCCACCAAGAGAAAGGTGGCATTGAGGCGGACTCGGTCTAAAGCGCTATTCTGTGATTAATGCGATTTCCTCCACCCCTATCCCACGTTATATGAAAAAGTGACTCAACATAGTTGGAATAAAACTAAGAGCACTTTGTTGATTTTTTTCTGTATTTAGTCGCCAATTGTAGTAGTTAATAATTATTGTCAGTAATATAAATTTCAAACATGCAAGAAGCAAGGTAGAGCCGGGCAAATGAACGTCGGGGATCTTGATGAACATAAACTAATCTTAGAAGGAGGCGTTACAATGCCGCTATTGTTAACAGTCAAGACACAAGGCTCGAGCTTTATGATGGCGCGCCGTTATACAAGTTTTAGCAATCAAAAAAACACACGAGCAAGCGCTCAATCGTACTTGCCCGTGCTTAGTATTGTTTATGTTATCTTAATCTCTACTGACGGTCAACGCCGTTCACGTTTTTATAAAATGCTCTGCGCATTTCGTCCTGCCTTAACTCAAATCTATCAATTAATTCAGGTTCAGAACGCATCGCAAGCCCACCACTAATTTGCTCTAATCTACGAACTGTTTCAGGTATATATTCAGAATCAACCTTAAGTCCAAGATTAGTTCTCGCATAGCTGGTTAAGCGCTCGAAACGAGTCTCTAGATCTACAGTAAAATCCTGTTGCATCCAAAACAACGATTATATTCACTCTATGACAAATAATTACTTTAGTCGAAGAAGTCAATAAATAAAATATGGCAATTTTTTGTATCGCTTGGCCAAATTTCAAAAGTTGTTTTTTAGTTAATTTATTGTCCGATCAGGCGCAAACACAGCAGCCATAACGCTAAACAAGATTTCCAGCCGGAATCAATCCCCTGTAACTGTTACTTCTGTAATCTCTGCGCTTTATATCTCAGAACATCTCAAGAACTGCGTTCAGCAAGAATGCGAGAATATTACCCACATGCGCAGGCCCTCGGATTGCAATTCCGTGAGCAAGCCCCGCCCAATTGACTTAATTGCACTATATGCCCTGCATGTTAAGTCCTTTAATATCTCAACCCCTCTTATCGTATCTAAAAACGTTTGCAAATAGCCTATTAGGCGCTCAAATGCAGGTTGCGGCTGTAAGTTTGGCATGCGGCGCGGGAACAGAAACTTCACTGAACCAGCGCAACCGATTGAAAGACTCGCATTTTGGACAAATAGGAACCCATTTTTTTGATCGCATAAAGCATTTGGAACAAATCCAATAGGGCTCCTCAAACGACCGGTTATTGATTGAGCTGTCGTTAGATTGGCTATTATTTGAATTATCGTTACATTCCTTGATTAATTTTGCATAATCGTGGATTTCCTTAGTAAGAAGAACTTGTCCGGCCTCATTAAAATACTCTTTGGCTGTTACAAACGACTGTGCGCCAAAATAAGCTATCCCCGCGACATAATAACTGTCCCATCTGTCAGGAATCAGTTCCAGAGCTCGTCTTGCAATTTCCAACTTTTCTTTTTCGCCGGCCTTAAGGATATCAAATATGTCAAGAACGCATCTATAGTGCCCACTTTTTTCCCAACATTTCCATAGATATTTTTCAGCCTTTTTTACAAGATCGGCCTCGACCAAACATTTTGCGTACTCAAGCGCAGCCGGAACCAGACTGCAGTCCAGCTTGCAAGCATGTTCCAAGTTTGTGATTTTATTCTCGTTTGAGCCGGACAAAAGGTAATGAATCACCGCCTCGTCCGCTTGGTTTACAACGCGACTTGGCAACCTTTCCTGATAGCTTAGAGCCAAGTCGTATTGCTTTTCTTTTATTGCCAAAACTCTGGCTTGTTCCAAGAAGAAAAAATCTCTCGGGTTTTTATCTATATAGTTTTGGGCGATCTTGAAGGCTGCGGCATTCTGAGATTTTTTTATACGAAGTTCGTATTGAGAATAAGTTCCCAAGAAACCATACTTGCTGTCATTACTTAAGCCAAAAAAAAGCAGATTTGCATTTTCATTATCCTCAACAAGGGCTCTGTAGCACCCCTCAATCCAAGTGAGTATAGGATGTCCGACTTTCATTAATTTACGAAAACGCAGAATCTGTTTTTCCCCCTCTTTGTAATCTTTTCTTATTATGGCGATCAACGTGTTCGTAATCGTATTCAAGACTTTTTCTGTCTTATTCGCCGCATATAAGTTGCGCACAAAACCAAACAATCGGATTATGACTCCCTTTATCACCCAATAAATTATAACCAATGAAGCAAGACAAGCTGAAGCAATCGCAACTGATACTTCAACATGTCGACCAAGCCAATCGACAGAAACCTTGCCGGGAACTAAGGCGGTGTAGGCAACAAAAATCGCCAAAATTAAATACTTTAGGTATTTCATAAGCCGTATCCTTACTTATAGCGCGAAGCAGTTAGTTTTTGAAGGCAAAATTAAGCGTCTATATTAGTGGCATATAAGGCATTCTCCTGGATAAACGCTTTGCGTGGGCCAACTATATCCCCCATAAGCATAGAGAAAGTATCGTCAATTTGCTCATATTGCTCATTCCCAAAAGTCACCCGGTAAAGCGAACGCGCGTTTGGGTCAAGCGTTGTTTCCCATAATTGCTCAGCGTCCATTTCTCCGAGACCTTTGTAACGCTGGATGCCCAGCCCTTTTCTTGCTTCTGACATAAAAACATCAAACAGTCGTATTGGCGACGTCACAGTCGTTTCTTTACCGCGCATGGACAAAACTGCCGGATATTCCATCATTTCACGCAAATCTCCGGCTAGCTTGTTCATAATATGAATTTCCGCTCTGTCCGGATTATCCAGAGGAATATGGTGCTTTTCTTTTACTCCGCGTTCAGCGCGGGTTATATCGATTCCGCCGTCGGCATTTTCTTCAGCCGACCAACATGCCTCATCAAACTTATTTAATCTATTGGACAATACTTCCAAGCAATTACTTTGTCGCTGATTGCTGAAAATTTCGGAGAAAGCCGCTTGTTCGATTAGATCGACCGGGCTTCCAGAAAAATGAGGGGTTGAAACTGCCATCTTAAATTTAGACACAGTTGTTAACAGGCTTTTCAGAGCTTCTCCCGCAAAACTGTGCCCTGATTCTTTGCTGGTAACAACCGCGTCCAAAGCAACATCAAACAGATAGTCATCTAGAGCGTGTTCATCCTTAAGATACACTTGGGAATTGCCACGCTTTACTTTATAAAGCGGCGGTCTGGCTATATATAGATAACCCTGTTCCACAACGCCCCTCATGTGACGATAGAAAAACGTAAGCAGTAATGTCCGAATGTGACTTCCATCAACATCTGCGTCGGTCATGATTATTATCTTATGGTACCGCAGTTTACTTATGTCGAAGTCGCTAGCGCCGATTCCCGTCCCAAGCGCAGAAATCAAAGTTGTTATTTCAGCCGAGCTCAACATTTTGTCAAACCTAGCGCGTTCAACGTTTAAAATCTTTCCGCGCAGAGGAAGTATTGCTTGGAATTTACGATCTCTGCCTTGCTTAGCAGATCCGCCCGCGCTGTCGCCTTCGACTATAAACAACTCGCTTTCAGCAGGGTCTCTGCTTTGACAGTCCGCAAGTTTTCCCGGCAAAGTAGCCAGCTCAAGCGCGCTCTTCCTTCGAGTCAGCTCGCGCGCTTTTCGCGCCGCCTCTCGGGCAGTAGAAGCCTCAATTATTTTCCCTGCAATTTGCTTAGCGTCTGCAGGGTTCTCTTCAAGCCACTCAGAAAGCTTTTCTCCAACGATTCCTTCAACAACCGTCCTCACTTCCGAGGACACGAGCTTGTCCTTAGTTTGCGACGAGAATTTTGGATTGGGAACTTTTACTGACAAAACACCAGTAAGACCCTCTCTTGCGTCATCCCCTATGAAATTTATCTTATCTTTTTTGGTTCCGGCGACCTTAAGCAAGTAAGAACCCATTGCTCTGGTAAGCGCATTTCTAAAACCGGAGAGATGAGTGCCTCCATCACGCTGAGGAATAGTGTTAGTATAACAACACATATTTTCGTGATAGCTATCATTCCACTCAAGAGCCAGATCAACCAGAATGCCATTCTTCTCAGCTGAAATACGTATCGGCCCTTTCTGCAAAGAGATTTTATTTCTGTCAAGATGTTTTACAAATGCGACGATTCCGCCGTCATACAGCATTTTTATTCCTTCGCGCTTGTCCTCGGCTCTCTCATCTTTGAGACTTATTGCAATGCCGGAATTCAGAAACGCAAGCTCACGCAGTCGCCGTTCAACAACTGAATAATCAAATGTGATATTGGTAAAAACGTCCGATGATGGCCAAAATCTGACCAAAGTGCCTTGTTGATTCGCAGCTTCGCCAACAACATCGAGCGGAGATTCGGCGTCGCCGTCCAAAAAACGCATAAAGTGTTCTTTTCCGTCCCGCCAGACAGTGATTTCAAGTTTACTTGACAGAGCGTTGACCACCGACACGCCAACACCATGTAAACCGCCAGATATTTTGTAGGAATTTTGGTCAAACTTACCACCCGCATGAAGCTTTGTCATTATAACTTCAACGGCGGAAACTCCTTCTTCCTCGTGAATGTCAACGGGCATTCCTCTTCCGTCGTCCAGGACCGAAACTGACCCATCGATACGCAGGATGATTTCTATATTTTTGCAATGCCCGGCCAAAGCTTCATCTATAGAATTGTCGACAACTTCAAAAACCATGTGATGAAGTCCGGTTCCATCGTCGGTATCGCCAATATACATTCCTGGGCGTTTTCTTACTGCCTCAAGGCCGCGCAGAACCTTAATAGAACCCGCGTCATATCTATCTTCTTTTTTGTCGTCAACCATAACTTTCCTAGTTACGAACGATATCCTGTGGACTTATGGAATTTCAAAAAATACACAGGCGCAAGTGGTGCCCGTGGAGGGACTCGAACCCCCACGTCGTTGCCAACAACAGATTTTAAGTCTGTAGTGTCTACCATTCCACCACACGGGCATTCGCACTAACAAATCCTGTTTGCAGCTTAGCTTTTATCCCTCGTAAGAGCAAGCTTTTTCGGATACATTGAGATTAAATTTAATGGTATGCTGTCAACCATTGAACGGCTTTGTTTGCCTGGTGTCGGGATTTTTTTATGAAACAAACAAAAATATTGTACTTAATCGCGATCGGGTTGGGGTGTCTATGCGGATATTTTGATTTCGCTCAGCCGCTGTCAATTTTTATATCGAATGCGTTTGTTAAGATGTTTAAATGTATAAGCCTACCAATGATCGCGATTTCTTTGGCGGTTTCTCTATCTAAACATGAATCCGCCAAATCGGAAGGGCTGGGCAAACAGGCGCTTTTCTACACGCTCGGAACGACCGTGGCCGCTTCAACTGTCGCTTGTTTATTGTACTTGCTGATTTCACCGTCAAACACAACTCTGGCAAGAGCTGTCACTGCCGTTAAAGATATTAATTTAACAACAAGCAAATACTCCGATTATGTGCTCGGCATAATCCCGTCAAATATATTATCCCCTTTTCTTGAACATAATGTTATGGGGGCGCTATTGTTTGGGGGTATTGCAGGAATTGCGACTAGGTATATGCCAGATTTGCAATCTCGTTCTATGAGCAATTTCCTGAAAACGATTTACGAAATGCTTTTTATTATTGTCGGATGGATCGCAAAGATACTTCCTGTCGCATTGTTCGGATTTATTTCTACGGCGGTAACTCAAATAAAGGGCGGTATCAGTATAAGAGGCATAGGCGAGTACCTTGCCGTTGTTGTCTTAGCCAATGCTATTCAGGGCGCAATGGTGCTGCCGACGTTTTTAAGAGCAAACAAAGTGCGTCCCTGGTTTTCTTTTAAGGGAATGCTCCCGGCTTTGTCTGTTGCATTTTTTTCAAAATCATCTGTTGGCACCCTGCCTGTAACAATGGATACTGCAGAAAAAAATCTTCGCGTATCTAAGTCAATCAGCAGGTTTGTGTTTCCTTTATGCACGGCCATCAATATGAATGGCTGCGCCGCTTTCATTTTTACAACTGTAATCTATGTTATGCAAAACAACGGCATTGCGATAAGTTTTGTCACTTTGTTTCAGTGGATTCTGATATCTGCCATTGCAGCCATTGGTAATGCCGGCGTTCCAATGGGATGTTTTTTTCTCAGTATGAGCTTGCTGACAAGCATGGATGTTCCTGTTGATCTGTTGTGGCTGATTCTTCCGTTTTACGGGATAATAGATATGATAGAAACGGCTCTCAATGTGTGGTCAGATTGTTGTGTGGTCAGCGTTATAGACAAAAGAAGCAAACAAGAACAATAAGGGTTCTTTAGCTTTTGCTGAAATCTAAAAGCCAGTAAATTTCTTTTTGGCCATTAAAAGACTGGCTAAAGAAATAGCTGCGCATATAGTCATATAGCCGGCGACTAGCTTAAATGAAGCGGCTTTGATCATCCAAACATTTAATAACGGAGACAATCCTCCGAACAAAAAGCTGCTGATTCCTTTGCCAACAGCAATACCGCTACACCTACAATCTATGGGGAACATTTTTTTATAGACAGCTTTTGACGGTCCGCTTATGCTGCCACCTAGTATAGTAATTATTAGGCCTCCGGTCAGAATTATAATCTTTGATGAGTTAGAAAGCATAAAAAACGCCGGATATGTGAAGATTAATCCAAGCAATGATATTGATATCATCACGTTTTCAGGTTTAGTCTTTGAAAATAAAATCCCCAGTGCCGGATAAGTAAAAATCGGCAAAAAGATCATAATGAATCTTATTGATTCTCTAACCCAATTAGCGTTGTTCGCCGAAACAAAATCTTTAACATTAACAACAACTGAGTAGGATACGGCATTACTGAAAGCCCCGATTCCAATGATAATAAATATCGAAGCTGAACGTCTTTTAAATAAATTTGCCAGAGGAGAATTTTCGCCGGCAGAGTTGCTTTTTGCAAATTCATCAGATTCTTTTATATAGGCAAATCTGCGCCATAAATAAATCAGAGATCCAATTCCACCAAACAGAAACCAAAGTCTCCAACTTTCTTTGTATGGAAGAATAATATAACTGACGATTAACGCTAAGCTGGCGCCGGCGCTGTTTGCCGCCGTAAGAACGCAGCTTGTAAACGTCTGACTTACCTCCTTTTTTTCAAGCGCTAAGATTGCCGCGGCTATATACTCGCCATTTATGCTTATCCCTTGCAAAAGCCGGCACAACAGAACAATTACTGGAGCGGCTGTACCAAGGCAGCTGTACCCCGGTAACAATCCGATTAATGCAGTAGGCAGTGAAAGCGTTATTGCTGCAAAAATAAGCGACGTCTTGCGTCCAAGAACATCTCCTATATATCCGAACAACAATCCGCCAAGCGGCCTTGCGGCAAACCCAACAGAAAAAAGTACATATCCCACATAACCAGAATAATTGGGGAAAAAAGCGGAGCTTATTTGTTCGCCAAACATTACGAACAATGAAAAATTATAGAACTCGAAAACATTACCAACAAACAGCATCGCGAGCTGTTTGTTAAACAGGTTGTTCAGCATTTTTATGACCTGAGAATTTCGTTAATACTTGTCTTGGTGCGAGTTTTTTCGTCAACATGTTTTATTATCAATGCGCAACATGTGCTTATATAGGGTTTACTGTCATTTGCTGCAATGCTGCCTGGTACAACGACCGAGTATGGCGGGATGCAACCGTAAGTCACAACGCCTGTTTCTCGATCAACTATTTTAGTTGATGCGCTCAGAGATACGCCGGATGCAATGACGCTTCCTTTACATACTCTTACGCCCTCGGTGATACTGGATCTTGCGCCAATAAAGCATCCGTCTTCTACTATGACTGGATATGATTGAATCGGCTCAAGCACGCCGCCTATTGTCACTCCATCGGATATATGACAATTGTTACCAATTTGAGCGCAGGATCCAACTGTTACCCAGGAGTCTATCATAGTGCCGCATCCGACATAAGCGCCTATGTTGATAAAACTTGGCATGATAACAGCTGAAAATCCAATAAACGCTCCATATCTTATAACAGCGCCCGGAACCAATCGAAAACCGCTTGCTTTAAAAGCTGATTCAGACCATGTGCAGGTTTTCAAAGGAATTTTATCCCAAAACACAGAAACATCTTGCGATTTACTGGATTTTAGCAAACGGCTGTCTTGTATTTGAAAATAGAGCAAAATCGCCTGTTTCAAAAAACCATTTAATATCCATTTGCCTTCTTTTTGATTATACTCAGAAACTCTGAGTGTTCCGCGATTTAACTCATCTACGCAAAACTCAACAGCATGTCTAACTTTGGAATCGATATTAAGCCCCTCTCCTCCACAGGTTATTATCTTTTTGGCTTCTTCCAGGTTCATTGCTTCATGTATTTTTAAGCATGGCGATATGTTTCAATACCGGATGTATAATAAAGTAAGGCAGAGTCTTCTTTTTGACAATAGTTGTCCTCATACTCAAGGTGAGTTTTTTGACAGCCTCAACCAGCATTAGACCTCTTATTTCAGGATCGAACATATAGTCTATATTTATCCCACGTATCAATTTGTATGTTTTTCTTAGAACCAGCGGTCCGTCATCAATTTTTTCATTAAAAAAGAAAGCCGAACATCCAGCCTTACCTTCCACCAGCATAGAGTAATATATAGTAGTGCTCCCACGGTAGTTGGGAACAATCCCGGGATGTATGTGCAGAATAGGGACTCCTTGCGATAAAACCGGCTTTTTTAAAATCTGACCACCGGCTCCCCCAAAAATTATAAATTGATCTGACGAGCGCTTTTTTATATTTTCTATCGTGTTCTCGTTATTTATATCTTGCGTTTTACAACTAACTATTTTCAGGCGATATTTTGAGATAGTTTCCTGAACAGGCTCTTTAAAGTCGAATGATATTTTCTTGGAGCGTCTGAGATTTGCCGGAGGTTCCCAACAACCCGGCATAAGTAAAACCTCATTCGGGAACAGACCATTTTCGCAGAGGTGCTGTATATAAGACCTGGCCCTTGCTGAATCATATAAAATAATTGAAAAGCTATTCATCTAATTCTTTAACACAGCTTATTTCTTTGGATATAACCTCTCTCAGCATTTTTATATTGATATTATGAAATTGATTCTGGGAAGTTATAATATCGTTAGATTTTATTAATCCATTTAAGAATGACAAATGCCCTGTTCTTTTATAGGCCAAATAACAGCAATAGGAGAAAAGCGCATAAAGATTTGGGTTGTCGCTTAAGGCATTTTCCTTAGGATTGAAGTTTGGATCCACTCGATCATAGATCCTTTTGGTGACTTCAAATTTCTTTAACAACAAAGCAATGCCTTCGTCCGGAACGACATCTATATCGGCCCAATGTCCAATAAAATTTTCTAAAAAAGAGAAAGTATTACCAGAAACATCAAATGTGATTTCAGTACCCAACGGAAGGTTATCCAGAAAATCTTGTCTTTGCTTGTAATAAGTCTTTAAAAATGATCTGCCATAATATTGAGAGTACTGATACTTTTCTTTTCCTTTCAGTAAGTCCCGTTGAGTATAGACGTATTGATTATCCATTAATCACATACTGATTTGAAATTTTTCCAAGCTGATATGCTTTTGTTATTATCTCATAATCCTCGTTAGTATCAAACTCCAGCCAACCGCCTTTTGATGAAATGGCTTTAACTTTGTATTTTTCAGATATCATTTGAGCAAGAATATCCGTCATGTAGCCGTTTTTAAAATCTTTTCCGGATTGTGGCCAAGTCTGCCCCAACCTATTTTCATAGACCGTTAAAAACGTATCAATTCCTCTTATTGAAAATTTTAAAAGGCCAATATAACGATAATTTAATCCAACAGAAGAGTCAGTTTTTCGCCCTATTTCTGTCACATATAGATTTTGATTTACGTGCAAAATCTCAAGATCATTTTCCGTATCCCCGTAACGCAGCTTCCATAATTTTTTCCAATCAGAATCCACCGCCGCCCCTATGTCACAGTCAGCAGAGCATAAATTGTCGACCAAAGCAGGGGTATAAACAATATCTGAGTAAGAAATTATAAGATCGTCTGTAAAAAACTCCCGAGCACATAGGAACGACTCAAGCATATTCGTAGATGAAAAATTTTTATTATGGAAATAAGTAACATTGGAAAAATTTATTTTTTGGCTTTTGTAGCCGGTTACTATTGCTATATCGCTGATTCCAAAAGCGCGCAAAGCATCTAACTGATGTTCTATTAAAGCCTTGCCTTTAAAAGACAACATCCCTTTAGGTAAGTCGCGCGTATACTTACTGAGCCGACGTCCAACCCCGGCAGCCAGAATAACGGCTTTCATCTAGTACTCCTTTATTTCTCACAAAATCTCGCACTAAAGCCGTGGACATTTCCTGAGATTTCGCGTCCTCAAACTTCCTTTCAGGGTGCCATTGAAGCCCTAAAATCCTATGAGTATAATATGCTTCAACCAAATCATTTTCCACATCCAGCCCAATAACTTTAAGGCTTTTTGCGAGATTGCGTTGATAAATACCGCAATTATGAAAATGGTTGACTGTTATTTCTATCCCATTCAGATGTCGAACATTGTGATCAATTCCGTTTATCCTCGGGGCTCTCAAGCCATGCAAAACCGACACTCGTCCGCCTAACAGACCATTTACGTGCTGCATTCCTCTGCAGATGGCTAACACAGGCACTTCGTTTTCAGTTGCAAAGCACAGCAACTGCTTTTCTATATTGTCCCTTAGATCCTGTATGCAGTAGTCATGACAAGATTCCATATACCTTGAGTCTATATTTCCGCCACCGGGAAAAATGATTAAGTCAGGCCTTTCTGATTCAAGTTCAAGAGGCAGAAAATTGGATTGGATAGATAACTTCAGTTCCAAATCTTGCAAAAAGCGTATGTAAGAAGATTCTAGCAAGTCACACGGTTCATTATGATCGTTCAGGTACTGTTGTTGAGTTATTAGCGCTCGCATTTAAATAATTTCTTTTATGACGCCTTTTTTACAATCCAACTCTATTCGCTTCATTCCAAGGGTTTCATTATAAATTTTTTCTCCGCATCCGATCGCTGCAGGCAACCCAAATTCACCGCATCTAATCGCCATATGAGAAGCTGCTCCGCCGTATTTTGTTATCAAAGCCTTTATATTTTTGGAAAAAACCCAATCAAATCCGGGGTCAGCCTTTTCCAACAAAACTATTTTATCCGTTATTTGATCTGTGTCTTCTAATATAACGACCTCGCCACGCACTGATTTTTCCGTGACAAAATTAGGGCGCATCTTTTTCCATTCAACAAAAAATAAATCATCAGAATTCAGAATAACATCTGGCAGAATCAGCCAAGAATTGTTTTCAAACGCCTTCTTTCTACCCTCGATAACAGAAGACCAAAAATCTTTCAGATCTTCTTCTGTATGGTAATTTTGTGATGAAAGTACATCTTCAACCGTCAGGAACGACAACTCTTCTCTTGAAAAACCAAAACGGTCACCGACTGAAGCGAGAATTTCTATGGCTAAACTTAAAGACTTAGTAAACTCAAATTTGAAGAATTCTCTTTGCTCAAACGCTGTCTTTAAAAAAGATATGAACTTTTCAGGAGTTTCATCAAAATTTATTTTGTTTAGAGCTTTGCCAATAAAGTTTATATCAAAAGGCATCGGCTTTTTATTTGCTCTTTTTGTTTTACGAAAAGACGAGGTTCTAAAATCCATTTTTGAATAAGGAAGCGTGGTTATGTCATAAGTTCCCGATCGAAGATGCCCGTATTTTTTGTTAAAATCATCCAAAGTTATTTTGTCGGAAAAGAAAGCGTCCATATTTTCAGAGAGCTCTGTGGCGACTGTTTTAACTGACAACATGAAATTATCTATTTTCTCGGATGGGCAATATTTTTGTGATACTAAAGAACGACAGAAAGACTTGGCAATAAATGCGTATCTCGCCTGTCTCGAGAATTGCGGCGTTCCATGAATCTTTAATAAAGAAAGCAATTCGCTAAAACAAGAAAGCGCTTTTTTCCAGCCAAAAACGGTATATTTTGACGCTATCTCTTCTCTTGTTTGTTCAAGAGCCTTTATTGCTATTTTATCTTCGGACAAAATAGCAAAGAAATTACCTACCGCCCTCCTAGTCATTTCCCAAAGCGATCTCTTTAATGCAAGAACTTCTCCTTTGGAAAGGATTCCTTCCAGCTCTTCAAGCTTTTCTTCGGTTTCAAAATCAAAACAACTAAAGACAATTTCAAATTCTATTTTGTCATGAGATCGTGGGTTGGCTTTTAGCTTCTCGCGGTAAAAGTTTACTAACTTGGCAGTGATATCATCACTTAAGTCATTTGGAATTAAACTTCTGAAAGAATAATCCACAGAAATATAAGGTTTATTCCCTATCTTATACATTAAATCATACGGCACTTTTTTATATCCAAGCGGAACAAGACCGGCATTCCATGGCGAGGAAGTAATAATTTCTCTGTACAATGAAAAATCCAACGGCTTAGGATTGTCTCCTATGATCTCGGCCGGATTCCAAAAAGCCATATCGGACAAAAGCATTTGTTTTTTATAAAATGCGTCAAGATTGTTTTCATATTTTCGTTGTTCCTCGTTCAAAAGTTCAAGGACGCGAATATCGTTCGTCAGCGACCTAGATTTATATGCAAGCGCCAGTGGGCGAGCCTGAAATATAATAATCGAAGCGTCGCGTTTTATTGCAAATTCTATGTCTAAAATGACATTCTCTAGCGTGCCCTCTATTTCTCTTACGGCTTCTAACAATCCGTGCCACTTAGGGTTTGAGATCTCTATATCGCGAACAATGTAAATACTACCCTCCCCCCCCCGTCCGGAAGTAACAGAATGCGAAAGACCATCATCGTCGTAATTTATAAAATAATACGGCCTGTTTCTTTTTACATCTCTGGTAAACACAACTCCAGCCGAAGCAATATCTTCAGTTTTAGATTGAATCAGTATTTGCTCATGCTCAAGATCTAAAGATTCAACTTTTCTGTAAGAATTAATTACCGTATTTACCGCTTCGGATATTTTATTCTCATTTTTTGAATCGACCCCTAATTTACTTTCGAAAAATCCCGCAACGCTTTTTTCAAAGTTATCTTCATAGGAAGAAGAAGACCTCACGACTATCTTACATCCTTTAAATTTGCCCTGTATTGATTTTAAAATTTCTCCTTTCCTGTACAGGAAATCCGCTACTGTAATAACGAGCGCATCCTCTATTTTTGATTTCTTGATTTTTGGTTTCAAGGACAAAAGAGTGTTTGCTTTAGTAGAAATAATATTCTCAAACTTATATCTGGGCTCGGACAGACGTGCCATATTTTCTATTATATGATCGGGAGAAAAGTTGTCGCTGTGTTCAACAATTTCCAATTTGGCATTAACGTCGCGCATTAACGCTTCGTTGGGAAAAATTCCCCAATTCGCTTCTTTGTACAAGGTTATTGCTGCCTCTGGATAAAGGTCGTGGATCTTCCTTAAATTACATGAAGGGTCAAAAGTATTCTGCGGCAATATCAAATCAATTAAAGAGAGACGGCTTAATACTCTTTTCCTTTCTTCAAATGAAGAAATTACGCCGCCTTTCCATTTAATTACGGATTCATCGCCGACAAGACCAAATATATGCAAATCAGATGATGATTTTGCGGACTCCAGGGCCGTTATATGGCCTACGTGCAACAGCTCTATTATCCCAAAACTATAAGATATTTTCATTTTTTCTCGAGGTCTTTACATTAAAGAATTTTGTAGCGCACCCTAATTCATTTGAACGGGCCGATCACTTATCTAAGCCTTTGGCAGGCCAAGGCCGGGCTTTCTTATAAACGGTTATTTGTTCCGCTATATTTTTGCCAAAAGCGGTTCCGAAATAATGCGGAGGATTAATAAACTCTCTTGTTTTTGAATCTAAATAAACTTGTTCCAGAAGATCAAAGCCGTTTTGTTTAGCTAAATTGTGCCAAACGCTTATAGAACGTTTCCATCCCCAAAATATTCCGTTTCGCTCGTAAGGAACTCTGTATAAATGATTGTAGATATAAAACTTGCTATACTGATACAACTCATGCCAAGTTAATGGGATATCGCACCATATAAACACCCCGTCCGGTTTTAATATCCGGCGAACAGACGCCAAAACTTTCTCGACAATATCCAAGCTCAGATGATGTGACATAATCGAGCAAATCACAACATGATATTTTTCTGAGTCAATATCGGTCATATCCTCTGAGTAATAGATCCTTGCCTGATATAAAAGGTTTTTGTAAGCATGAATAAAATACTCTATAGACGTCTTCTGACATTCTTGTAAGTCAACTTTCCAGCCATCATTTATTAAATAAGCTTCTGCCACCCCCGGACCAACGCCAACACTCAGAATTGAAGCGTCGCGAGTTGAACATTTGTCCAGTAATTGCCCAAATTTATGAGCAAGTTCGCGTTTATTTTCAACGAACGACTGCGATAGCTCTAATTTCTGTCCATTTGCAAATAGTTTGTTATAAAAGGCCTCAAAAAATCTGCCGTCTGGTAATTTTCTGAAATCATGGCCAATATCTGCAGCCAATCGCACCAGATCGATTCCATGCCATTGCGTCTGTTGTAAAGGAATTTTCATTTAAGCCCTTCTTATCCATTGCAAAATTGTAATGTAAGCCACTCGTTTATAACACCACTTAAGATGATGCAATATGGACTTGAATAGAACAGATTTTTCTATAGAAGCTATTTTTAGCAGAGAATATTGGCCACCAAGAACACCCAGCGTATAAGCTATAACTTTTATAGCAGATCGAAAAACTTCTTTATCTTCAATATTAGTAGTTCTTTCATTACCACTGTAGTATTTAACTAAATACTCATCCAGCAGTAAAGGTTTTGTATACACTGCACATCTAAGCACAAACTCATAATCTTCCGAAGTTCCTACTCGCTTGGATTCACAAAAACCTTTGACCTTATCAAGAAGCTCAGCCCTAATTATTACCGATGAGATAGGGACTGTGCTGACGAACAACAGGCTTTTAAATGTAACTTCCGCATCTGAATCATTGGCCTCCATCCATTCTTTTCCATTATTATCGTAACGTACCATTTTAGTATAACAAAAGTCTCGATCCTTATGGATTTCTAAGACTTGTATTTGCTTTTCAAGTTTTTCCGGAAGCCACAAATCATCGTCGTCACAAAAAGCTATATATCTCCCCCGAGCACGCTTTAATGCAAGATTGCGAGCAATTGAGGGTTTTTTGGTTACTTTTGATTCTATGTAAACTATTGAAGGATATTCTTTTTCAAGAAAATTTCTGTTTTCGTCGCTGAATCCATCAGAGGACACTATTATTTCTATATTTTTGTAAGTTTGCTCTGTGATAGACCGAAGTGTATTTTTCAGTTTTTCTAACCTAAAATGTGTAGGGATAATTATAGAGACTAAAGGCAACGAACTGTTCATAAATTAATCAATATCTTAGCAATCCTACGGATGTCCCGTTCTTTCAGACCGTAATACAAAGGCAAACAAGCGATACGAGAACTTATATCCTCGGAAACCAAGCAATGATCTTTGTTCTTTACATAAGGCAACGTATTTAAAGATGGATAAAAATAACGACGAGGAAAAATATTTTCTTCATTCAATCTAGAAAATGCTGTCAGTAAGAGCTTTTCGTTTTCAAAAATAACCGGATAATACGTACAGCACTTATATTCATTTCGGCCTTTATTTAATGGTCTTAATGTCGACGCAGATAAGACCGAATCGTAGATTTCGCAAATCTCGAGTCTTTTATTGATTATTTCGTCTATGTGTTCAAGATTGCATAACCCCATGACGGCCTGTATCTCGCTGGCCTTGGCATTAATTCCCAGGCTCACACAATTTTCTTTTGATATGCCGAACTTTCTCATTAATATCAATCTGTCTGCTACTTCCGGTAAATTTGAGAAAACTCCCCCACCCTCCATGGTATGCAAAAGTTTAGTGGCATGGAAACTGCAAGTAGATACGTCGCCGTAACTCAGCAAGCTCTTCTCCTTATATTTTATTCCAAATGCATGAGCTCCATCATATATGACCGGCAAATTATGCTTTTTTGCTATCTTATCTATACTTTCTATATTGCAAGGGTGACCGTAAACGTGTACGCCAAGTATAGCTTTCGTTCTGTTGGTGACAGCGCTTTCAATTTTTGAGGCGTCTATACACAGAGTTTCCGGATCAATATCGACAAATACAGGAACACAATGCTCCCAAAGAATCGCGGACACAGTCGCAACATATGAAAAAGGAGAGGTTATAATCTCTCCGTTGTCTATACCTAGAGCACGTAATGCAAGCTGTAAAGCCAGAGTTCCGTTGGTAACCGCACAAAAATACTCCGCTTCGGTATAAGCTTGAATTTTTTTCTCAAACTCAACTAAAAAAGGGCCATCGTTGGTTAACTGACCGTTGCAGTCCCAAATACTACGCAGGCACGAATTAAATTCCTCAAAAGGGGGTAAATAATTTTTGGTAATTGGAATGGGATGATTAAATTCGTCAATCATCTTATCTCAAACAAGCAAAAGGGTTCGATTATAATATCCATCAAAAGGCGGTTTGCGGTCGTTATCTTTACCAAGAGCTGTCACCTGTTTAAATGACGAGTTAGATATAATCTAATTCATTATATACTCGGAGCTTCAGCCTTTCAACATATCGCTGAAAACCGGCTCTTGTTCTTCTGCGGTCTCAAAAAACAATACTTGACCTGTAATTTATCTAACAATTTGAGCAAATGCTTCGGAAGGCAAGAGTTTTTCTCAAAACAAAATGATGCATAATGCTCATACAGGAGGTGAAATCGAAAACCCTTTTTCAAAAACCATCCCCTCCAATCCAATCGCTATATCAGAATGAATGATTTGCTCTTTTTTATGTTGTCCATCCTGATGCCGACTTCTTATTCCAAACGGGTCGAGATCTATACCGTAGGAATTCAATCCTCTTTTACCTATTTCACTGACAAACCAACCGTCACTTGAGTCCACATCCATATAACTTTTTCTTCTCTGGAAAATTCATTAATGTCTAAGAAGTTGTTTATCATATCCAGACTATCTTGAAAATTTCTTACCAAAACCCACTATTCTTTGATTTCAGGTGACCAAACCGGTTGATACAGCCACTTATGATTGTTTATCCACAACACATCAAGCAGCAACCGCTGTAGAGGAATCAACGCAGGCTCTTTATCGTAAAATAGCAGGGATAGTCTCGTGGCCTGCCATAATGGCCCTAGCTACTCTGTGATGCCCATCTATTATTCATAGTAGCTGGAGAACTTTATTGACCTTAGCCAAATGGGGCCAGCATCGCTTTACCCAGGTTACTTAGGTAAATTAAGATTTTCTCCTCGGTATTGTCTTACAAAACGCTCGACTAAAACTTTTATTCTATTCAGGTTATCATAAAAAGTACCCGGTTAAACGCATACATTTTTCTGCAATTATAGTATTTGGTTTTTTCCCCGCTCTGATTATCAATAATCCCATTCATCAACCTTTCCTCAAAATTTTGAAAAATTCGATGCAAATATACTCCGAAAATATGCCTGATCCAAGGGTAAATATATAATGCGTATGCCAAATCTGTTTGCCCCGGATTATTAAATAACGGAAAGCGCAAGATACTTATGGCCGTTTAGAAAAGCCTTGCCGGACATTGCTTTGCCTCCGCTCGGGCATAAAGTCTTTATCTGTATAATTGAGTCTTTGCACTTGACCGAAAAGTCTTTATCGATAATTGTCCCGGGCAAAATGTTTGAATTCGACGACGCTTCAATGACCTCTGATTCAAGCAGTTTTACATATTTGTCGCCTATATAAACCCAAGCGCATGGCCAGGGATTCAACCCCCTGATTTTGTTGAAAATATTTTCGGCGCGATCGTTCCAACATATTTTACCGTCTAATTTGGTCAGTTTTTTTGCGTAAGTCGCCAGACTTGGATCCTGAGGATACGTTTTCTCGAGGTATTTCTTTGGGGATTGCATGAATTTTTCCATCATAGCCGCCCCTAGATGGGACAAGATTTCGCTTAGCATTCCGGCAGTTATGATTGGTGGAACAGAGACGCTCTCTTGCATTGCTATATCACCGGCGTCCAGACCGACAGACATTTTCATCAGGGTAACGCCTGTAATTTTGTCTCCGGTGATGATTGACTGTTGTATTGGCGATGCTCCTCGCCATTTTGGCAGTAAAGAGGCATGAACGTTAATGCACCCCAGCTTAGGGATAGATAACACCTCTTTCGGTAATATAAGGCCATACGCCGCAACAACGATTATATCCGGATTAAATCTTTTTAAGATCTCTATTTGATTAGAATCTTTAAAATTCTCCGGCATAAATACGTCGATTTTCAAAGAATCAGCGCATTGATGAATAGCAGATCTTGCCAGTTGCTTACCTCGACCTGTCAGAGCAGGCGGCTGAGAGAATACGCCTACAACGTCGCTGACCTTAAACAGAGACAACAAAACAGGAACCGCAAACTGCGGCGTTCCCATAAATACGACAGACCTCCTTAAAGTTTCGCTCATAATAGTTTCACAACACCTTGTCTCAGACCGTTATTTTGCTTTTTATATTTGTCCAGCAGTAACCTGCGCTTCAGATTTGATATCCTGTCTATAAACAATATTCCGTCAAGGTGGTCGATTTCGTGTTGCACGCACACAGCAAGCAGCTTTGTCGTTGTTATATTTTGCGTTTCACCCCGTTCATCCAAAAAGCGCACCGAAACCGAGGAAGCTCTTTCCACATCACAATAGGATCCGGGCAAAGACAAGCAGCCCTCATTGCCAATAGAGCGTTCCTCAGACCTCCACGTTATTTCAGGATTTATCATTTTATAGACAAACACTTCTTGCTTATCTGCGATGTCATCGCTGTCCAAAGCGTCTGACATAACTTTAATGATTACTTCGTTGTTTATAACTATCAGGCGCTTGTCGATTCCAACCTGCGGAGCTGCTAAGCCTATGCCATCTCCTTGGATCATAACGTTTTTCATCTGCTCAAGGACACTTAGGATTTCTTGGTCTATATCGGCGACAGGAAGCGCTTTTTTCTTCAAAACAGGATCCGGGTAAATGCGTACTTTCATTGCTTGATTTGTCCAATGTCCTTATTTTTAAGATTAGTCCGAATTTAAAAGCTCTTCACTTTAAAATCTTTCAAATATCATTAATACCCCGAGCGACTTTGATGTGCGCTGAAAAAGACGCTTTCCATTCTCGAAAACGCCGCAAATAATTCTGACCAAGATCAAGTTTCCGGCAGACGATCAAAATCAACACTTTTCCTCGAAAATTGTTCTTCTGCTTGCGCTTGGCGTTTTTGAAAATTAAAGCAAAATAAAAGGCAACAATTTTCATAAGGTATCAGACTATTGCTCCAGCTTGAAACGCCGGCGCCAATAAAAAATACTTTAATTGCAAGTAAAAACAAGATAGTTTCATCTGTAACTTATTTTGTAAGGCCTGAAGTATGCATTGGCTCAGCGATGTTGTTGCCTACGTTCTGCCCTTTATTGTTGGTTTGTCTGTTCTTGTTTTTGTTCACGAACTTGGACATTATTTATTCGCCAGACTAAATAACGTAAAGGTCGAAACATTTTCTGTAGGCTTTGGTCGTGAAATATGGGGCATGACCGACAAGCACGGAACCAGGTGGAGAGTTTCTTGGCTGCCATTTGGCGGGTATGTAATGATGGCTGGGGATAAAGATGCGGCAAGCGCCCCGGATGTCGAGAAACTGGCCAACATGCCGCGGGAAGAATTTAATAAGACGTTGTATAGCAAATCCGCGCTACAAAAAATCTCGGTATTTGGTGGAGGTCCTCTTGGCAACTATATTTATGGGTTTTTCGTCATAGCTGCTGCGTTCTTTTTTCGAGGAGCGCCTGATAATCGCGTGAAGGTGGAAGATGTCGTTGCCCGGTCTCCCGCCGCTGAGGCGGGCATAACACGAGGAGACGTTATTGAGTCTGTAAACGGAGAGAAAATAGAGACGGCGCAGGATCTCTATAATATCATTGCGAAAAATAACGATAAAGTTTTAGATATACAAGTAAGTCGCGCAGACGCCTTTTTAAGTGTCGGGGTTGTCCCCAGAGAGATGTTTTATGAAGCGTCCGATAATTCGGAAACAACAAAAAGGAAAATGATTGGCGTTGTTTTCGCTCCGCCGGAAATTGTTAAAGTTGGGTTATGGGAAGCAACAAAACGCTCAGGCAGGTTTTGCTTAAAAATATCAGGCGATATAATGCGCGCCTTGGCGCGGCTTGTTGCCGGTTCCGATGAGGTAAAGAATTTGGGTGGGCCGGTCAGAATTGCCAAATTATTCGGGGACGCTTTTAAAACTGGAGACGTGTCGAAGTTAATTATATTTTCAGCAATGCTTTCTATAAATTTAGGATTTATTAATTTGCTTCCCTTGCCTGCGCTCGATGGAGGAAGTATAATCATAAGCCTGGTTGAACTTATAACCAGACGTCCGCTAAGCAAAAAGTTGCAGGAGGCGACTACGCAGTTTGGTTTTGTGTTGCTGATGGGGTTTATGCTGTTTGTGACATGCAATGACATTTTGCATTTGGGCGTTTTTAGTAAGATAAAAAGCGTTTTTGCAGGGTTCTGTCAGTGAAAAAAATATATTTTATATTAAGTTTTTTAATTTTGTTGTCTGAAAGTTTTGGCGACACATTGCGTCACGTTGAAATTCGCGGTAACAAGCGAATTCAAAGAGAGGCCATCGCTGCGCATATGCGGTTGGATATAGGCGCCACTGTTTCCCCCCAAATAATTGACGAGATGATAAAACGGCTTTATGCCACAGGTTTTTTCTCGAATATTTCTGCTGAACTTAAAAATGGAACTTTGGTTTTGTTTGTTACTGAAAACGCCATGATTAATCGTGTTGCCTTTGAAGGAAACAAGGCCTTTAAAGACGAGCACATTAAGATGCTTGCCAAAAGCAGAGTTGAGCCACATCAAGTCCTGCGTCGAACGGAAGTTCAGGGCGTTATGCGCGATTTGCTTCATATGTATCGAGCGAAAGGATACCTTACGGCTGTAGTAACGCCTAAGGTTATCAGGCTTCCAGAGTCGCGAGTTGATGTTATTTTTGAAATAATTGAAGGAAAGCCCACGACAATCAAAAAAATATTGTTTGTTGGAAATAGATTTTTTTCCGGATCTACACTGCGTAGCGAGCTGCAATCCAGAGAAGCCACATGGTGGAGATTCTGGGGGTATGATGACGTCTACGCTTTGGAAAGAGTGGAAAGCGATAAGCGCGCGCTCAAAAGGTTCTATAATAACAGCGGATTTGCGGCCTTTTATGTTAAGTCTCATCTGGCCGAGCTAAGCCCAGATCGTAAAAATTTTTACCTTACTTTTAGCGTTGAAGAAGGCGATAAATATAAGTTCGGTAAAGTCGATATAGACTGTGAGTTGAAAAAAATAGATGTGTCAGAGTTGCGCAAAAAGGTTGCATTTAAAAGCGGGGTTATGTTCAAAATAGATTCTATTGACAAAACAAAAGAAGCCTTTGTCGATGACTTAGGATCTCTTGGCTACGCTTTCGTCAACGTATATCACACGGTGAAACTTGACAGAGATAAGCAGATTGCTGATATAACTTTTCATATCAGGAAAGTGTCGAAAGTGTTTGTTGAACGTATAGAAATACATGGGAACAATCGTACTTTGGACAAAGTAGTTAGGAGAGAGTTTCGACTTCATGAAGGAGATTCTTTGAATATCGTCAAGCTGCGTAAATCCATACAGCGCATCAGAGATCTCAATTACTTTTCAACTGTAGAAGCCCAACCGGATGAAGGAAGCGCTAAGGATAAGACGGTTATAAAAACAGAGGTGGAAGAAAAAATGACCGGCCAATTTAAGTTGGCGGGCGGATACAGTGGAGGTGATGGGGTGATGGCAAATATAGGCGCCAAAGAGAGAAATTTCTTCGGCTCCGGTAAAACGGTTGACGTTGATCTTGTTTTGGCCTCAAGAATGAAAAATCTATCTTTTGGGGTACTGGAACCATATTTTATGGACAGAGATCTTGCTGTAGGCGGCCGTATAGGGGGATATTACACTAACCGCTCCAGAGAAACGTCTTCCGAGAGAAAAAGTTTTTTCATATCGCCTTATATGGGATATCAAATAACCGAAAATTTGGGGCACAGAATTAGGTACAGCATCAGCGTGGAAAAAGTAACGTTTAAATCTCAAATTCCGTCTAAAATTCTTGATGCCCTGCCCAAGTGGAAAAAAGAGGGATTCGGAAATTCAGTGGTAAGCAGCGTAGGTTCTACTCTTGTGTACAGTCAGCTTGACAGTTCTTTTTATCCTAGAGAAGGTTATTCCTTAGAAATGGACAACTCGTTCGCCGGTCTTGGCGGTAACGTACATTATAACAAGCATGAATTTGAGGCCAATTGGTATTATCCTCTTACAGACAAATTGATATTTTGGAGTAAAGGGATGGTTGGTATAATGGGTGGCGGACGCGTATTGGATCATTTTTCTTTGGGAGGTGAAAGTTTCAAGGGGTTTGAGTATGACGGTATTGGCCCAAGATCTAAGGATCTGGATGAAGACTCTGTTCATGGCACGCGCTATTATAAAATAGGGTTTGGGACAAGAATCCCTATTGGGAATTATCGTGAAACGGGACTTCAGTGCGTTTTGTTCTCCGAGTGGGGAAGTCTGTGGAGGTCGCAACTGCCGAAATCCGACGTATTTGACGACAATAAAATTCGTGGCAACATTGGTCTGGGTCTTGAATGGAGCAGTCCTTTTGGCCCAATCAGCCTAAGCTTCTCGAAAGCCATAGCGAGGTGTAAATACGACCAAGTCCAGTTTATACAGCTAGGAGGTTTTATGTGATGGTTTTCAGTAAACGCTTGATTGTCTTAGTAGCCTTTTTTGTCGTTTGCGCGAATGCTGAGGCGGTCGATTTTCCGGTAGGAGTACTTGATCTTACCGTAGTGCAGGCTGAGTCTGTCGCCATGAATTCAATAAAAAGTCAAGCGGATAAACTGCGTCAGAAATATCAAGAAGAAGTTGCGAATTTAGAAGACCAACTTCGCAACGACTATGCGGATCTTGCAAAAAGCTCTCATTTCAATAAAAGTAATACGCCGAACTCTGAGGATAAGCTCGAAAAGAAATATAAAGATCTTTATGCGATTACTCGTTCGCTTAAGCATCAGTGGGAAACCTCGGTCGGAGATGCGAACAAAAAGTTTCATAAAAGAGTAACGGAAGTAGTGAAAAAGATAGCTGAGTCTAAAGGATTGGTAATGGTAGTCAACAAAGATGCTCTTGTTTTTTCAAAAAAAGAAATCGATATAACTAAAGAGGTTGTGGTTACCCTTAATAAGGAGATGCCTTATATCGCGGTAGTGCCGGTTGCTGCAGTCGCTGAATAATCAGTCAATTTGCCATATAGTGTTTTACTGCTAAATTATGTGATAGCTTGCGGCCGTTGTCTGAGTGCGTGCAAAAAGCTATTACATGGTTCTTTAATATTTAGCGGTTTTTCTCGAGACTAAACAAATCTTAGTTTACTTTTCTTTAATATTTGGGTGCTAAAAAACAAGGAGTGGCTTAGCCTCCTGAGGTTTTGCTCGTTGTTTGATAAACTAATAAATTTTAGTTTGTATCAACGGATTGTGAAAATATTAAGATTTAGGAAAGTTTGTGTTAGATCCCATAGTCATAGTGTCATACGCGCGTACCCCAATTGGGTCGTTTAAAGGATGCTTTACTTCGCTGAATACAGTTGATCTTGGCGCCTGCGCAATTAAAGGATGTATGGAAAAACTTTTAGTTAAAATCGACTGTGAAGAGGTGATTATGGGATGCGTCTTGTCTGCTGGTCTAGGACAATCGCCTGCTCGTCAAGCTGCGATATGCGCTGGATTACCGGAAAGTATCTGCTGCACAACAGTCAACAAGGTCTGCGGATCCGGTATGAGATCAGTGATGATTGCGGCTGATTCTTTGATATTGGGTCACTGCGATGTCGCTATTGCCGGCGGAATGGAAAGCATGACTAATGCGCCCTATCTGCTGCCGCAGGCGCGCACCGGGTATGTCTTCGGTCATGGGAAAGTTATTGATCATATGATGCGCGATGGTCTTGAAGACGCCTATTTGCCTAATGGAGTGAGTATGGGGATGCTCGCCGAAGAAACTGCTGAAATCTATGGTTTTGGCCGGACTGAACAGGACGAGTTTGCTATGCGCTCTGTCAAAAGAGCTTTAAAGACCGATGCCGCCGGGGGATTCTCGAGAGAAGTTGCCTCGGTAGAAGTCAGAGATAAAAAAGGAATCACGGTTGTTGACCGAGATGAAACTCTCGCGTCGCTTAATCCGGAGAGAATTTCTACTCTTAAGCCTTGTTTTAAGCAGGATGGAACGATTACCGCCGCAAGCTCCAGCTCTATATCTGACGGAGCTGCAGCCGTAGCGTTAATGAAAGAGAGTAAATCCATATCCCTGGGACTGAAACCAATTGCAAGAGTTTGTGGTTATACAAGTTTTTCTCAT
Source organism: Holosporales bacterium (assembly GCA_031268985.1). Lineage (GTDB taxonomy): Bacteria > Pseudomonadota > Alphaproteobacteria > UBA3830 > JAIRWN01 > JAIRWN01. The sequence goes on along the minus strand of JAIRWN010000030.1, from coordinate 11,969 downwards.
GCGCCAAGAATGTTTACTACGGCCCCTGTTGGCGCTGTAAAAAAACTTTTTTGGAAACTAAGCTGGAAAAAAGAAACAGTTGATCTGTACGAAATAAATGAGGCCTTTGCGGTTGTCACTATGGCCGCTGTGCATGATTTGGGACTTAGTATGGATAACGTTAACATACAAGGAGGCGCTTGCGCTTTGGGGCATCCGCTTGGGGTGAGCGGCACAAGAATTTTGATTTCTCTGCTCAATAGTTTGCAATCAAACTCTTTGTCTAGAGGTATTGCAACTTTATGTGTCGGTGGAGGCGAAGCTGTAGCTATGGGCGTAGAAATGTGTTAGCCGAAGAACAATATAATCCCTTCCTGATTCCCTTTATGTCGCTATATCCATAGGCTTTTACTCGCTCCCAATTAACCTACCTTTACATGAGCTATCGAGCTCAATTAAGCAGCGTTTAGCGAAGCTTCAAAAGACTGCTTTTACGCCATCAGCACGCTATTGCTCTTGAAACTTAATCGCTGCGCATGGGAGGCAAATCGTGTTTATCATTGAAAGTCGGCTAATCATAGCTTTTCAAGCCGTCTACATACATTTTTCCTTTGGACAACAGCACATGAACTCATCACTTAAGCAACGCAGAATTATAACGGCAACGAGCAAATCAAAAAAACATTTCATCTAACGATTTCGGTTTATTTGATTCGTACCCACTTAGCTTCAAAAACAGAGCTTGCGCGATTCAAAGATATCAAACTTTCTGTAGTTTTTTGCAAAAGCTCTGCTTCGTAATTAGTCTTCTGAGGTTACCGCAACTTCTACGTATAACTTTTGTTAATTTGCCGCTTGCGGGAAGTTAACCCTCGCAAATCTAAGACAGGCCCCAGACTTACATGCACCCAATTTGGCAACTTCACCTCTGCAACACCCTCAACAAATCTGATGATAGCCGAAGAAATCACTTACCAACAACGTTTGCTTTCTTGTTAGCGGTTACAGTGGCAAATTCTCGGCTTAGCCCATGCACAGAAACAATCCATATGCCTACTATGAACAAGAAAACTACGCAGATTATCGGCGACAGATCGAACAGCGTCCATCCGGGACATAAAAACAACAAAAGCTGCTGTATTGCTGCGCCTCCTGATTTTCCAAGACGACCACCAACAACTTCGACCGCCGCCTTACCTTTAACCTTTAATTCATCATCCAGCGGGATATAAGACATTTCTTTGGTCGAATCAAAAAGCGAGTATTTTGTTGATTTTGCCAAGACATTCTGGGCAATTCCCACATAAACGGCGAATCCCAGCGGAGTAATAGCAAACCTGGCAAGCGTAGGATCAAGTAAACCCCCATATACTACAAAGAAGAAAAAGACTACTCCAGTTGCCATAATCATGACCGGCGTTACTGCAGCGCTGGCAAACCAACTGAATCGACGAAGGACATTCATTCCCACGATCATCATCACCAGCGACAACGCTCCAGTATACATCTGCAAACGCCCCATCATCGCATTATACTCAGTACTATGCGAACAGAACGCACGCATACGATCTTTCCATACCCCCTCGACTAGATTTATGCTGATCCCATAGCATATTATCAGCAAAACTATATAGCCAAGATACTTAGATGTGAATATGTACTTAAAGCTCTCGCCAAGCGACATTTTTGCTTTCTTCTTTTTTGTCTTGCCAGCGTTGGCTTCCGGGTCATAAAAACGCTTGTCAGTCAAAACATTTCTTTCCATCCACCAGTATATGCACATTATTATAACGCATGATGAAATGACAAAAACCATAATGCTGTGCAAAGAATCGTTCCAAGATTCGATGTTTTTACCGCTGCTTGAGAGTTTAACGATGATATTACCGGCGGCAATCGCGCCAAAGTTACTGAAAAAGCCAAACATACTATAAAAACGCTTAGCTTCCTTAAGCGAAGTGATTTCATTGGCATACTGCCAGAACATAAGCGATATCATCACGCTCCCCCATAGCTCCGCCATTATATAGAACGAAGACAGCACCCAATGACTTGCAATCAGCAAAAACCATCTAAATCTTGGCCAGGAATTAATCGCTTCGCTAAGATCAGGGTGCAGAGCGTCTCTGTTGGGGTACAGAAAAAACACAAACAACATAAGATATAAGGCAAAAAAAGACGTTACCGTATAAAACAACTTGGGACGATTTAGAACATTCGCCAATTTAGAGTATACCAGCATGAACACAACCGCGCTTGGTAATACGGCAAAAAGTTTAAGCGCGCTTATGATTTCGGCCCCACAAAGCGGTACAATTAAGGCGTCTTTAACGCAACGCATAGTACTGTAATTGAATACGATAAAAAGCATCACAAACGCTGTTGGCAAGAATTTTTTAAGTTCAAAATCATGTATTGGCCAAAAAATTGAACGAAAACCCTTAAACTCAGCATTCTGAGTCTTCACAGCTTCAGACATTTTATTGTATCCTCTTCAAAAAAAGCGCCTAACATATACGACATGCTGATGAAATTTTCAACAATTAATTTCTCAATATGCATCATTATTTTTTTTCGGCCACACAAAATCATGGAACGCCTGAGACTAGGATGTTTTGCGCTCCCGGTAGTGCTATCAGCGTACTCAAACGAAACCAACAAATAAATATAAACTTACGAAAATGCATTGTCGCTATGGGCGTAGAATGATGTGTTGAACCGGAGAAACAGGATAGCATGACGCTTTAAGAAGAGTTTGAAAGGGCTCGAATTACCAAAAGCAAGCGGCAAAACTTTGCTTTACGGTTAGGGCGGTCGTTTAAGCCCCACAGCGTTGTAATCAATGAAACAAGCCCCCCCCCTGGGGGGGGGAGGGTAGCGAGAGAAAACTAAAGACCTTATTAATTGCTGAAGAACCGATGTGTCGTTGAATGAATAGCCTGGGAATTCGTCCATACGAGCCTTCTAAAAAAGAGCGTGAAGCGAGCACATCATTTCTACGCCGAGGCGTTGAGACAGTTTTTAATCAGGCATGATCCGAAAGATTTGTTTCTTGAGGTATTTTCAAGGATTGAGTGATCTGCGGGATTTCCGCGTATGAAGCTTCTGATTTGCCCAAGAGCTGATCTATATCGCTTAGAGTCGGCTTAACACGTTTTTCAAAGCTTCCCATTGTCTCGTTATACGATGAGATCGTGCCGTTGATAGATTTTCCAAGTTTAGCAAAATGTTCAACCCAAGTTTTTAAACGTGTACGAAGTTCTTGTTGGACGAGCTCCATGATCTTCTTGTAGTTCTTTATCATTGATTCCTGCTCCCATCCGAGTTCTATTGTGCGTAGCAATGCAAGTAAAGTCATGGGGCCTGTAAGAATAATATTTTTGGACATAGCATATTCCATAAGATCTCGATCATGTTCAAGCGCAGCTGAAAGAAGTGACTCAATAGGAACAAACATAACGACAAACTCTGGAGAACTTTGAAGCCCAGCCAAGTAATCTTTTGAGGCTAGTTTAGAAATATGGTCTTTCATTCGTTTGGCGTGATCCTGTAAAAACTCTACCTGAGAGTTTGAGTCTGGCGTCTCCGAAGCCTGATAGTACGAGTCAAAAGGCGCCTTAGCGTCCACAATAACTTGCCGATTTCCCGGCAGCCTAATTGTCATATCAGGCCGTTGCTTGTTTCCAGCATCCCCCAGACCGGATTTTTGCTCTTCAAAATCAACATGTTTTTTCATTCCAGCGATTTCAACTACTCGTCTTAATTGAACCTCTCCCCATCGGCCACGAGTTGTTGGATTTTTAAGAACAATAACAAGTTTGGCTGTTTCATTTTTAAGCTGGCTCTCCGTATTTGCAAGCCCGACAATTTGCTGACGGAGGGATTCGTGATCGCCTATGCGCTTTTTCTCAAGTTCTTGGAGGTTATTATTAACCTTTCCAAGAGCGTCTTTTATCGGATCAATCAAGTTTGAAATAGACTTTTCCTTGACAGATATATCGGCTTTAGCTCCGTCATAAAATTTTTCAAGCGATGTTTTGGCAAGCTCTAAAAATGACTTATTGCTTTCGCTAAGCGCGCTAGCGCTTAGGGACTTAAATGCGTCTTTAAATTGCTGTTCCGCTTGCTTCAGAAGATCTATTTTCTCTTGGACAGTCTTTTCTTCTTGTTCAAGTCGAGCGTTTAGATTCGCATTTTCTATCTGAAGACCTTCCTTTTCTTTTTGCAAACGATGATTTTGAGACTCATAACCGTCGAGCGTCTTACACCGTTCCTCCAGGCGAGCTTGCTCGAGCGAGCATTCTTGCCGATCTTTTTCGACAGCGTTTATAATTCTTCTATCTCGAATATATACAATCAGACCTGCGGCAATACTGGCCAAAACTGCCATAGTTAAGCTTTCTAACGACACAGATTATCTCCTGTATTCTTCGCAAGAATACATATATTATTTTCAATCATAAAGTAGGCAATCAATTTATTATGCTTCAGTCTTTATGCGCTTATCAAGGAGCTATCGGTATTGTTGTTTTTACGCTTATTGCCTTTGCAATGAGCGAAAATAAAAAGAAACTTCGCGCTCAACCCATTATTTTAGGCATTATTGCGCAGTTCTTTTTATTCATAGTTTTAACAAAAGTTCCGTGCATTAAAGACGTCTTATTCGCAATTGCCGCCGGGATTTGCAGACTTAAGGATGCGACTGAAGCCGCTACAAGCTTCGTTTTTGGGTATGTTGGAGGCGGGGCGACTCCGTTTGACGTAAAAAGTTCGTCCAACTTATTTATACTTGCGTTTCAAGTCTTACCGATGCTTATGGTTATAAGCGCGTTGACCATGCTTTTGTTTCATTGGCGCATTATGCAATTTTTTGTAAAGAGCCTCTCGTTCTTGATGCAAAAAACGCTCAAACTGGGCGGCGCGCTTGGTATAGTTGCAGCGGCAAAGATATTCTTGGGGCAAACGGAAGTTCCGTTTCTTGTGCGACCGTATCTAAGCAAGCTTACCAAGCATGAGCTTTTTACCATAATAACATGCGGAATGGCGACCACCTCCGGAATGGCCATGGTTTTGTACGCGACAATTCTTGATAACGTTATAACAAATGCTTTGAATCACATTCTTATAGCTACCGTAATGGGAATATTTTCTGCCATTTGGATTTCGCGTATAGTGGTTCCTCAGTCCGACCAACAAACCTTCTGCGAGTTTGTCTCACCATACAAGTTTTCGAGCGCCATGGAGGCAATCTCGCGCGGGACTTCGGACGGATTACGGCTGTGGGCGAACGTAATTGCCATATTAGTAGTCATGCTGGCGCTGGTTAAACTGCTGAATATAATGCTTGGGGTTTTGCCTGATGTTTGCAGCGCTCCAATAACCATAGAGCGAATCTTAGGTTTTATTATAGCGCCAATTGCATGGACTATGGGGATACCGTGGTCTGAATCTGGCCTGGCTGGAAACCTGATCGGGATTAAGACCGTATTGAACGAAATTGTTGCGTTTATTGGTCTGTCGGAAACCTATTCTCAACTGAGTGAGAAAGCGCGCATTATAATGGTCTATGGGCTTTGTGGGTTCGCGAATTTTGGCAGCATAGGCATAGTGATTGAGGTGTTCGGCAATCTGTCGCCGGAAAGGAAAGATGAGGTCATGGGGATGAGCGTTAAAGCAATGATTACCGGAGCAATTGCGACGTGCTTGAGCGCCACAGTTGCCGGAATTGTCTGGGATTTGCTGGGTTAAACATGATGGACTATAATCTGATGATGCAAAAAGCGCTGCTTGGTATGGTGAAAGATGTTCTTTTACATGTTCGAGATTTTGGCCTTGAAGGCGAGCAATGCCTTTATATAAGTTTTCGTACCGACGCGAATGGCGTAGTTATCCCAATGTCACTGCGCCAGAAGTTTCCGGAAGAAATGACGATAGTTTTGCAGCGTCAGTTTTGGGATTTTCGCATTACCGATGAATATTTTTCCGTCAAACTGAGTTTTAACGGTAAGTCGGAAGCGATAGAAGTGCCCTTTTCTTCACTGGCCAAGATATTCGACCCATCCGTACAGTTTGGTCTTCAGTTTGCGCCAGAGCAAGTCGATGGCAGCTTTATTGAAGATGATTCGGAGCCCAACGAGGAAGAAAACTTGCCGGGCGAGGTTGTTAAATCGGCCAGCATAAACAATATAATTGATTTTGCTGAATTTAAAAACAGATCGAGTTTGCGGCGCTGATTTGCGACGCAAAAGAGGTTCCGCTTCTCAATGAACATAATAAAAGCTACTGCTACCGTAAGCCTATTCACTCTGGTATCCAGGGTTACCGGCTTTCTTCGAGACATTATAATAGCGGCTTTCGTCGACAAGTGGCTGTGTGACATATTTATTATATCTACAAAACTTGGAAATATGCTGCGGAAAATTTTTGCTGAAGGGGCATTTCAAGCCTCGTTTGTGCCAAAGTTTTCGGAAATACTGCATAAACAAGGCGCTAAAGAGGCCCAAAAAGTCGCCTCGGAAGCTTTTAGTTTTCTTTTCAGCGCAGTTTGCTTAGTGTGTATATTAGTAATTGTTTTTTATCACTATGTTCTAAGACTGGTCGCCCCGAGCTTCCAGGTCGGCTCTTTGCAATATAACATAGGTATGGAAACGGGTCGTTTGTGTTTTTTGTTTCTTATGGCGGCGTCGCTTTCAGCGCTATTTTCCGGAATATTAAACTCTTATAACAAGTTCGTCTTGTCGTCGTCGATTCAATGTATTTTTAATCTATCCCTGATGGTAGCAGTATTGGCCGGACCTTTATGTTTCGCCAACGTCGCTTATACGATGTCTTGCAGCGTGGTAATCGCCGGAGCGCTCCAGACTGCTATACTTTGGCTTAGGGTTAAAAATGTCGCGTTCGGCGTTGGATTTAAGCCACGGTTCTTTTCAAGTGAAGTCAAAGGCATAGCTGGCAACATGATTCCGGCTATGCTGAGCTACGGGGTTTGGCAGATAAATATGCTGGTCGATATGCGGATAGCCTCAAGTATGTCTGTTGGGACTGTGACTTATCTGCATTTTGCCGATAGGCTTAACCAGCTGCCGCTAAGCCTTATTGGCATAGCGACGGGCACCTCCCTTCTTGTTGCATTGTCATTGAGCCTTGCAAAAAAAAGGCTACAATTCGCCAATTCTCAGTTCAATGCCAGCGTGCTGGTTGTAACATCACTGAGCATGCCGGTGCTTTTTATCGCGTTTATACTAGCGCCAGAGCTTATAACCATCGTGTTTAAACGAGGGTTGTTTAATGAATATGATGTGCTGATAACTTCTCAGGCGCTTATGGGGTTTATGTCGGGTTTGCCGGCCTATGTTTTAAGCAAAGTGTTTACCGCAACGTTTTTTGCCTTGAAAGATACGATAACTCCGGTAAAAATAGGAATTGTATCAGTAGTTTCGAATATTATTGTCTTGTACGTTCTTTCCCCTATCTGGGCGCATGTGGGAATAGCTCTGGCAACCTCAATATCGTCTTGGGTGAATGCGATCTTGCTTTATTGCATTCTTTACAAAAGAGGAACTATAAAAATATATAACTCGACTTGGCGCAGAATATTTCTACAGATTGCGGCGGTATCGATCGCGTCCATATTTGTATATGTTTTTGCGAGCTTTATACGTAACCAGCAGTTTGAAGGCGCTCGACTTGCCTTTTTCACATTCTTAAATATATCTATCGGCTGTTTTTTGTTTATTGCATGCGGTCATAGGCTGGGAGGATTCAACGCCAAAGCATTTCTCAAAAAGTTGAAGAAATAAACAAACTATGCTCCTTAGGATACTTCGTTGAAGGCTTCCTGATTTTTTAAGTCGACGGACTTGTTTAAATGTAAAAAGCAAAGCGAATAAAATTGCCCTGTTCAACTGTTATTAACTACGCAAATTAACTTTTGAATATATTCCTTTGTGAGTCGAAAGAGTTTTGAGCATATTAATAAATATTGTCGTTTTATTATCCTTTGTCGTCTTTTTTGCAAAAGTTCAAGCATGTCCTGGAGTTTAATAGCCTAATGTTAGGCAAGTATGCGCTACAATGTTGAATTAGCTAGTCAGATATGGGCCTTTATGTTAAAAGATTAAACCTAAAATATCCTAACGAAAGCCTAATGTTGCATTTATATCACTTCTATTGTTGGTACGGTGTCTTTTCACCAACATAGATTAATTGTTTTTAGCCCCCCTTTGGTTTATGTTTGACTCGTTGAGTCTTAGAGAGAGGTATAAATGAATTTTAAGAAAATATGTGTTTCCGGTGCGGCATTGCTACCGATGTTGGCTGTTGCTGCAGGCGGAGGTTGTGATTGTAATACGCGTGGTGATATTTTGTCTTTTTATATCGGTCTTGGCCCTGTGTGTTTTTTTAACGAAGTGGAGATGACCAATATAGTTGAAATGGGGCATGCTTATAACACTCGCAATATGTACGGATGGGATAGATCAACCGTAAACGGGCATTATGTTAACGGGGTACTTCTTGCTGGTTCTGGTGTTGTCGTCGGTGCTAGGGACAAACGTAATAGCATTCAATGGCAAAGAAATCTCACGGATGGTCCCTTTAGTGGAAAAATCAATGTGTCTAAGGGAATTGTTGGTCACGGCGGATCTGTATTCGCAGGTTTAGAATGGAAGACTCCTTGGAGAATGCGTTACGTAGGAGCTCTGTTTGTTGGCTTTGAAGCTTCTTTCTATGGTCAGCACGCTCAGACTAGGCCGTCATTTAATCTTGGAAAAGTTCAGGTTCAGCCTTTTGGATATGGTATATGTGTAAAGCCTGGTTTTTACTTAACTCGCGGAGTTGGTATTTGTGCAATACTTGGGACTAATACTTATAGCGTTTACTACCGTGACCTAGCTTCGCCTGTTCAGAAGTATAAGAACATGACGCGTTGTTTTTGCTATGGAGTTGGCGTAAAGTTCTCTTATGATATGATGACTTCCATTGCTATTGATCTTGTGCAAACGCCTAAAGTCAAGACCTCTGGTGTGAGCCCTGATAAAAAAGTGATCGGAGGGGGGCCGGAGCAATTTAAAGTGCCGAACTCTAACATTTCTTATGGAAACAACTACGTTCGTGTAGCGGTTGTAACAAAGTTTTAGTTGCTTAGCTTAAGTTTTCGCCCATTACTTTGTTATTTAAGGTGGTGGGCGTTTTTTAGTTGCACTTGAGAGTGCATATGATCGAGATCTTGTGAAGTTTGCTATGTCCAAGAATATTATCCTTGTGAACCTTAGACTTTACTTGCATTGCTTAGTCCAATAGGACTGGAAAGCGATAGAACGAAATTCTCAGCAGACATGGTGGCGTGCTAAGAACTATGAGCCATATGAGTGTTAAATACTTTGATCGATAAATAGCATTAAATCATTTTTTCTATTTTTTACTTGTTAGGTTTGAGTTTTTGACTTTATAGATAATGGGTTGATTGTGTTAGAAGCCGATTTTACTTTTTTTAATTCCTCTTTTGCAGAATAAAGATTCTAATAAATGTATGTTTTGATATGTTTGAGCCACATTGAATGCTATAGATTAGGGCCGTTGAAAATTTAGTAGGCAGGTTTGGATATTTTTAGTCATATATGGAGTGTTTTTTATAACGGTTTCAGTGCCGCACTCAGTAGTATTTTCATCTACATATTAAACTAGTGTTTGCTATATCCCATCGCAGTAAGTATGCGTTGATCCAGCATTTTTGTAACGAATGCATATTAGATGATTTTTTTCTTATTAACATGTTATTTTAAGTGTTTTATTTGTTCATTTTGTCAACCTTAGAAGGTCTGTCAATGGTGTAGTCTCGTCGTACAACGAAATACGTTCTTCAGAGATTGCCTTTTTGTCGTTTTCGATATGGTCTTCTATAAGATAACGCTAAGGAAAAAGGACTAGGTTGGAAGTCGAAAGGGTAGACAGATAAGAAGGCGTGCGAGGTTATCTGAAATAAAATAAGCTCAGCAGCAGGTATTAGAGAAAAGGCATAGCTGAGAAACGTAAACTTCGGCTTTTTACTTTCCTATCTGCCTTTGGCTTTGCAATGTCGGATAAGTTTTTGTTCTTTGTGAAAGGTATTCGTAAAAGCGTTCCGAAGCGCCCCTCTGAGCTAAGCTTTGGCTTTATCTTCTTTGACTAATAAGTCTCTAAACTAAAAGTGTAGTACATCATTATAATAATTGAATCAGCAACGGATAGCCGACATTTGGGTGAATAATTCCAGTAGCAACAGCGAGGCTTGCTAACAATTTATTGTTTACTATGTACTCAAGCATAACATTAGGAAACCACTAAGTTACTATTATCAAGATTTCCGCACTCAATACGAAATCGCACTAGAAGTTCTTGATTGACGAACTTCAGGAACCCTTTCATCGTATAGACTCCTATCAGCGTCAGATCAGGTAACGCTTGGCTTTTTAACCAATCAAAAGCCTGTTTTTGTGCCCACCCCCGTCTATCAAAACGATTGTAGAAACCCCGATTTTCGTTATATTCATCATGAAACGAAATGGTATTTCTCATCTACGCTCCCCGTTGATTCTTGCCATTTGCACTCAATAATAAGCCCGTCGGGAATTTTTTTGATTCATTATCGAAAAAACCGCACTTTCGCAAGAAACCGTAGATCTGCTCTCCGTACCACGTCCGTTTCGAGTATGGTTTGCCGCACGGCAAAAATCTGCTTTTTGTGGTTTATGAATTCCGTATAACCGTTTTTTTTCAGAAGATGTTCCACGAAGCTCTAAAGAGCATTGTCGGCGTTGTTAGCTTTCGTTCAGTCGGACATAGTTTCTGATGATGAGCTCATTTTCCTTTTGTTTCCTTTGCAGGAAATGAAACGTGCAGCATTAATAATACCTATATCGAACCCGTTATATAACTACCCTATAAAAGGTGTATCGCTTTTGACAACGTGAATAATATTCCTTTCTGGTCAAGTTATTTGCAAAAAGCCGCCAGTTCCTCTTGCTTCTTGTCTCTGAACCCCGATCTGTCGTAGGCGCTGAAAGTTTCGTGGTAAGGAGGGTCGAGATACAAGAAGTCGCCTTTTTAGGCCTTATTTGCGAAAAGCCATACCGGAATATATCGGCATTAGCAAAGAATTTCGAGCATTTGCGCAAGTTGTAGACGTCTACTATTTTGGGATCGTTATATCGCCTCATAGGAACATTGAACTTTCCCGATTTGTTGACTCTGTAAAGCTCATTATAACAGGTCTTGTTTAGGCATATGAAAAGCGGCGCTATTTTCCGACTGGCTCTTGCGTGTCCGAGATCCTTTCCCACGTGGCAGCGTAATATATTTTCGTTGTGGTGCTTTTGTCATATCCCAGCCTTGATATGACCCCACAAATCATGCGGTAAGTTATAACGAGATGGAAGTTTATATCCGACAAACAAGTTTTGCTTTTGCGCGGTATGTTTCACAATGAAATCTTCGCCTATTGATCAAATATAGTTGACTGTATAACCATATTTTCATCATAAAGTTAGGGCATTGAACGATAAATATACGGTGCTGGAAACATGGATCAAAATGTCCGATGGGATTTCCAGTTTTTCGCCTTTTTCGAATTTTCGAATTATAGCAATATACGGCTCATCTACTAGCATTGCAGGCACTTTTTGCTTGTGGAATGATATATGCGCCGTAGTAGCCGCGCTTGAACAAAGCCCAAAAAAAACTCTCGATCATGCTCGAGCGTGTTTCATTATAGCGGCAATATTCGCTGCCCCATACTTTACCGCATGGCGCGGGTATAACATTCCGTTTTCGAGCATGAAAGCAACTTATCGGAACAAAGCATAGCCCCTGGTTTTACATTGCTCACGATTTACTTTTTTAGCGTTTTCATTTTGACATTCTCGACGATTGAACCATACCGAAAACTGGCGTTTGGTTTTTGCGTTTAGCCTCCGCACTCCTTTTGTGCGCACACCTAAGTGTTTGTTCTTTGC
>JAIRWN010000034.1 GCA_031268985.1 Holosporales bacterium | reverse complement strand
ATCGTAGAAGTCCTGAGCGATTAGGTTTTCTGTAGGGAAGGAGGTTCCTATGACCTGGCAGCCTGAGCTTTTGGCAAAATCATCCGTGAATTTATCAAGAGCTTGGAAGTTTTGCCTCATTTTAGCTATTTTGTAGGATTCCGGGTGAAAGGGTAGCTTTATGAAAGTAACCGATATTCCCTTATCTAAAAGCTTCTTTCTATAAACTTACCTGGAAACGCATTCTCGAACTAAGATCATGAGAAGCGGCTGACAAAGGCGTTTTACTCTGCGCAAAACCATCCCTAATCCCAATTAATAATATCAGCCGTGAATGATTAAAACAAGGGGGCGTATTATAGAATTTCACGAACGGCAGTTTTAAGGTTTTTTCCCCAATCGCGCTTCCCAGTCGTAGTTTGCGGCTCTGGTCAGACGATCGTTTATAGCAAGCCCGATTCCTTCGTTCGGTATTGGCATTACTGCAATCGCAGAAGGAACCAGTTGATCCAACCCCCTCATCATTGCAAATAAATTGGCGGCCGCCTCATTGAGGCTGTATGATTTGCTCAAGTTAAGGCATGTGTATTTGGTATCTGCAGGCAGTATCTTATCCGTATCCCCAAAAGCAAGCAAAGCTTCTTCAGAATAAAGGCAAGTCGCGTTCAGTCTCATTTTTGAACAGGGAGAATAATGACGGCTCATCTGACCGGGAGCTTTTATAGTGAACGAAACTGCGTCGTTTATGTTTATAAACCTAGACAAGTCCTTAGCCGTTATTGCTCCAGGCCGAAGAATTGTTACGTTGTCGCAAGATAAATCTACAATCGTAGATTCTATTCCTATTTCACATTTACCCCCATCAAGGATAAGCAAACTCTGATTTTCCAAAGCAGCCTCCGCATCATATGCTGAGGTTGGACTAATTCTTGCAGAAATGTTGGCGCTTGGGGCGACTATTGGTCGGCCGAATGCTTTTATAATAGCAAGCGCAGTTGGGTGGTTCGGAATACGAACCCCTATCGAATCAAGTCCGGTTGACGCTAATAACGAAAGAGGACTATTTTCTTTGCGTTTTAAAACTAAAGTCAACGGACCCGGCCAGAATGCTCGCGCTATATCGTTCGCAACAGGCGGCAATTCAACATATTTTTTAAGCTGCTCTATATCGTAAAAATGGGCTATTAGCGGGTTAAAAATCGGACGGTTTTTTATTTTATATACTTTGGCGACCGCCAAATCATTGGTTGCGTCACCTCCGAGACCATATACCGTTTCAGTTGGGAAGACAACGACGCCGCCATCCTCAAGAGTTTTTGCGGCATTATCTATTGCCTTTGGGTTAGATTTCAGAATCACTGTAAACGGTTATTGCAATCTGCTTTCATGAGGCAATAACATTATTGTTAAAAAAAAACCACAGTGTTAATGTCGTGCTGGGTTTGAGGCGTTTCTTGGAAATCAATGTTTAAGGGTTATTTTGCTGCGGTTGTAACGCCGTGGAAGAATGGTAAGCTAAACATAGAGGCGTTTGTCCGACATATAAAATTTCTAATTGAAAGCAAAATTTCAGGCATTGTAATATGCGGATCTACCGGCGAGTCAATGTTGCTCAGCCAAGAAGAACGTCGTCTTGAGATGCGAGAGGCTTCCGCATGTATCAAAGGACGGGTTCCTCTGATTATTAATGTGGGATCGCCGGATACCGGCATATGTATCGCCCAGGCTCAAGAAGCTGAGCGCTTTGGCCCAAATGCGATAATGGTAACATGTCCGCAGTATGTGAAACCGTCACAGGAAGGCATTTATCTGCATTTCAAAGCGGTGCATGACGCTGTTGGCGCGCCGATATTGGCATATAACGTGCCGTTCAGAGCCGGAGTTGATATTGCAACAAATACGGTAAAACGAATGGTCGACAATCTACCCCGTATGGTTGGTCTTAAGGATGCAGGCAACAACCTCAGTCGGATAGCAGAGCTTGCAAAGGTCTATCCAAGCGAACGATTTCAGATATTGTATGGCAACGACGACTTGGCACTAGCTGCTTTCGCTATGGGAGCGTGCGGAATTATATCGGTTACGGCAAACATCGCTCCAAAAGAATGCGTTGAGATGTATGAGCAGTTCTTTGCAGGTAACGTAAGCCGTTATTCTGCTATAAGGAAAAAACTCACCCGTCTTCATCAGGCAATGTTCGTCGAATCAAATCCCGTACCGGTTAAATATGCTTTAAGCCTTATGAGGCAAATGACTGATGAAGTGAGAGGATCTCTTACACAACTCAGCCAAGAGTCGAAGGCTGAAGTAGAAGCGGCCATGTGCGAAGCAGGACTTTTATGCAAAAGAAAATAGTCGCGCAAAACCGCAGGGCGAAATTTGATTACATAATTGAAGAAACTATTGAAGCCGGGCTTGTATTGCGAGGAAGCGAGGTTAAGTCTTTGCGTGTCGGCAAAGCAAGCATTCAGGAGTCTTATGCTTCCGAAGAACAAGAAGGCGAGATTTACTTGATAAATTCAACAATTCAGGAATATCCGCATTCTTTGTTCAATCATGAACCTAAACGTCACCGGAAACTACTTTTGAATCGTCGTCAGATAAACAAACTTTTAGGCAAAGTAAAGCGCAACGGATATACATTAATACCTTTGTCCATATATTTTAATGAGAAAAACTTGGCAAAGTTGGATTTAGCCTTGGCCAAGGGGAAAAGTCACGTTGATAAACGTGAAACGATTAAGAAGCGCGGCTGGCAGCGTGATAAAGAGCGCATTATGTCGAACTATAATAAAAGGAGCTGATTGATTGGTAATTCGGGTAAAAACGGTCGCTTTTCAAGGGATTGAAACACAAAGCGTTGAAGTGCAAGTGCAGCTGCAGAGTGGATTGCCGGCGTTTAACATCGTTGGCCTGGCCGACAAAACTGTGGCTGAGGCTCGCGAGCGTATCCGCGCAGCTCTTTACTCTATGGGTCTAGCCATTCCGGCCAAACGAATTACTATCAACTTAGCGCCGGCCGATCTTCAGAAAGAAGGAACTCACTATGATTTGCCGATGTTGATGGGGCTTTTGGCGGCGATGGAGGTTATTCCTTCCGACAGCATGGATAATTTCTTGGTTATGGGCGAGTTGTCTCTTGACGGACAGATAAACAAAGTCAATGGCGTCTTGCCAAGCGCCATACATGCAAGCGTTTTGGATCTCGGCATAGTATGCCCAAAAAGCTGCGGGGCAGAAGCAACATGGGCTGGGGATATGTGCATAATTGCACCGGATAATGTGCTTGGTCTTATAAATCATTTGAAAGGCGTACAGTTCATTAACAGACCAGAAATAAGCGCTGTATTCACAACAGAGGAAACTCTGTGTTTCAGCGATGTTAAGGGGCAGATTGTCGCCAAAAGAGCTTTAGAGATTGTTGCGGCCGGCGGGCATAATCTGCTGATGCAAGGACCGCCCGGAGCAGGTAAATCAATGCTAGCGTCCAGGCTTCCCAGCATACTGCCTCAGTTGTCTCCACAAGAGGCGTTGGAAGTTTCGATGGTTTACAGCATTGCCGGAATGCTCGATGATAAAGGTCTCGTGGTTACAAGACCATTCCGAGAACCACATCATTCGGCTTCGCTTCCTGCTTTGGTGGGTGGCGGGCTGAAAGCCAGACCCGGCGAAATTTCGTTGGCGCATAATGGCATTTTATTTATGGATGAGTTTCCGGAATTCTCTCGCTCATCCCTAGAGGCTATGCGCCAACCGCTGGAAACCGGTAAAATAACCGTGGCCAGAGCAAATAATCACGTAACGTATCCAGCTAATTTCCAATTAATTGCCGCAATGAATCCTTGCAAGTGCGGATATCTTGGCGACAGGACGAAACAATGTACGCGCGCTCCCAATTGTGGACGGGAATACATGATGAAATTGTCCGGTCCGCTTTTGGACAGAATTGACCTTCAACTGGATGTTCCGGCAGTTTCGATTAATGAGCTCAACAAACAAAACTCAGCAGAAGAGGCCAGCAAAGACGTTTTGGCCAGGGTTACGCTTGCCAAAGATAAGCAGCACAAGCGTTATGGTAACGCTATTACTAATGCGACGGCTAAAAATACGGTTCTTGAAGACGCTTGCGCTCTGGAATCGGATGCTAGAACATTACTGGTTGATGCAGCGAACAAATTACAGTTGTCGGCACGTGGATATTATCGCGTTATGCGTGTTTCCAGAACTATTGCTGACCTTGAGCAAAGCCAATCCGTATCGCGTCGACATGTTTGTGAAGCGTTGTCGTACCGGCTTAAGCTGGGAGCTTCTGCTTTAGAGACAATGACCGCAACAAGAATTGGCGCTAATGGATAGTTCGGCTGACTCTTAAAACGCACTTGTATTTTGGGCCAAATTGATTTAGGCTTTTTCGGATTGCAAGGATAGATTTTAGGAGCTTTCGAATGGCTGTTCCAAAGAAAAAAACATCAAAATCTCGTCGCGATCAAAGGCGATCGCATCTGGCTCTGAAACCCACGAATTATGTAAAGTGTAAAAATTGCGGCAGCGATAGGCTTCCTCATCACATATGTAAGAGCTGCGGACACTATAATATGCGACAAGTGTTTTCTAAACCGGCCGGTGAAGAAGTTTCTGACAGCGCCGATGCGCAATAGAATTTCTATAGACAATTGAAGACAAAGAAAATTATCAAACCGTCTTCCATGGCAACTGGTGGATCCGTTGTTTTGTCCCCAGAGCGCAGGAAAGTCGTTGCTATTGATGCAATGGGTGGAGACAACGCCCCAGAAATTGTTGTGCGTGGGATTTCTTCTTTGGATTGCAGCGACATAAAGTTTTTACTTTTTGGCAAGGAGGCTTTAATCGGCCATCTCTTGAAAAAATACCCTCCCAAAAACGAAGTGGAAGTTATCGACGTTGGACTTAATATTGCATCGAACGACAAACCTTCCGTCGCGTTCAGAAAAGGCAAGCAATCCAGCATGGGACAAGCTATTCAAGCAGTTAAAGACGGTCGGGCACAAGCAGTTATTTCCGCAGGTAATACCGGAGCCTATGTTGCGCTTGCAACAAGCATTCTCGGCACATTGCCCGGGATAAAGCGTTTGGCAATCGCAACTCAATTACCAACCAAGACCGGGATTTGTATTGCTTTGGATCTTGGCGCGAATATAGACTGTTCAAGCGAGCGATTGGTTCAGTTTGCCATCATGGGCGAGGCTCTTGCTCAAGCCTATATGAATAAAAAAAGGCCAAGAATTGCTCTGCTTAACATAGGGGCCGAGGAAACAAAAGGCAATCAGGTCATTCAAGATACGGCAAAAATGCTTAAAGATAATAGTTTTGTCAGCAATTACTGTGGATTTGTGGAAGGTGACGGCATTTGGCTTGGCGAAGCGGACGTTGTTGTAACTGACGGCTTTTCCGGCAATGTGGCTCTTAAGTCCGCCGAAGGGACTGCAAGGCTTTTGATAAGTCATTTTAAATCAACGTTTGAGAAGAACGGTTGGATTCTAAAATTGGTCGGACTTTTGTTGAGAAACAAACTCAAGGAAGTTTTTTCATTTTTCGATCCAAGATTGTTTAATGGAGCAGTATTTCTGGGTCTTGACGGTTTGGCCATCAAAAGCCATGGCGGAGCCGATTATGTTGGTTTCGCTAATGCCTTGAGATTTACGATAAAGGTTATGGATGAAAAACTGATAGACAAAATCAGGCTCCATAAGAGTTTTAAAAAGGTGAATGGATGAGCAGTCTTACCAAACTTGACAATGGTATTAGGGTTGTAACTTACGAAATGCCGCATGTAGAAACAGTAACCCTTGGTATGTGGCATGAAGTAGGTGCCAGGTGTGAAAAAGCTGAAAACAGCGGAATCTCTCATTTTCTTGAACATATGGCCTTTAAAGGCACTAGCCGACGTACAGCCAGGCAAATTGCCGAAGCAATTGAATTTGTTGGCGGCGATATGAATGCCTATACCTCACGCGAAGTTACGGCATACCATGCGAGAGTTATGGGAAGGGACGCTGAGCTTGCTGTCGACATAATTGCTGATATTCTGCTCAATCCAACTTTTCCTGGGGCAGAGCTGGAACGTGAGCGTGGGGTAATCTTGCAAGAAATTGGGCAGACTTTGGACACGCCTGATGATGTAGTGTTTGAGCATTTTCAGTCAACAGCATTTAAAAATCAGGCTATGGGCAGACCTGTTATTGGAACAGCTGATATAGTTAAAAGCCTGCACGCAGAGGATCTGCGTAAGTACATGAATACGTTTTATCAGCCGGATAAAATGGTTTTTTCGGCTGCCGGCAAACTTAAACATGACGAAATAGTATCTCTCGTTGAAAAATATTTTGGTGAACATAAACTCGGTGGCAAACCTTCTGCACCAGAGGAGGGACATTATATCGGTGGAGTAACTGCAGATTTTCGTCCGCAATTGGAACAAGCGCACATAGTTCTCGGGTTTAATGGAGTAAGTCTCCAATCCACCGATTACTACAGCGCAGCGATTTGTTCTTCCATACTCGGCGGCGGAATGTCTTCCAGACTGTTCCAAGAAGTGCGGGAAAAGCGGGGATTGGTATATGCAGTCTATTCGTTCAACGGTTGTTATAGCGACACCGGCACTCTTTGTATATACGCCGGCACTGCGCCGGATAAAGTAGACGAAGTCATCAGCATTTCAATGGAACAGCTATCTGACATGCGGAACAGAATCGATGAATCGGAACTCAACCGTGCGTTGGCCCAGTTTAAAATGGGTCTTCTGATGTCGCTTGAAAGTACCTCGGCTATGTGCGAAAGAAACGCAAGTCAAGTCATGATTTTTGGCCGCACTATAGATAATTCTGAACTGATATCTAAAATTAATGCGGTCAGCATAGACTCAGTCAGAAATGTCGCAAAAAAAATTTATCAATCACCGAAAACGTTGGCCTTTGTTGGCAATGTGGAAAGCAAAACTGCACAAGACATTCTTGAAAAATGTAACGACTGCGCTTAACTGTTCAGCTTACGTTTTCCTATTGTTAAATGGAAAGTGTTTCGTATGTTAATGATGATTCCTTGGTTAGAGGCGTCCAATAAACATAGCTTATCTTTAAACGACATAGAAAAATAGATCGCGCTTATATATCCATTGTTTTTGCTCCCAATCTTAGAGCTTATTTGCCGGGCTCGCAGTTCGCGTTAAACATTTTATTCAATCCTGATTTTTTGAGGTGGATTGTATCGTAGAAGTCCTGAGCGATTAGGTTTTCTGTAGGGAAGGAGGTTCCTATGACCTGGCAGCCTGAGCTTTTGGCAAAATCATCCGTGAATTTATCAAGAGCTTGGAAGTTTTGC
>JAIRWN010000014.1 GCA_031268985.1 Holosporales bacterium | reverse complement strand
GCGAGGTCGACAAGGAGCGATTCGGAAAGCGAAGAGGGGTTTTCTGGGTCAGGGCTGCCGACCAAAAGCATTCTTATGCCCTTGCTCTTCAATACCTTGGCAGCCTCGATAAACTCAAGTCATTGATCGCTGAACTATATCCGCTCTTCAGGAGGGATAATTTCGAGGTCCATATAGACTTTGCCAGTTTCTATTGCACAAAGCGCCAAAGAAATATAAGGTATGACATCGCTTGGCAAATCATGAATAGGAAAGAAACGTAGTCCTGAACATTTTTCCGGTTCGTTATTTTTATGGCGCCCGAATATTTTCTTGCTGCGAAAAATAAGCCTACATAATCATCCGGAAAAGATTTCAGAACAAGTTTGAGCGTCAAGTCTCTCAGCTCTATATCGATATTTACTTCTTCTTTTGCTTCCCGAATCACAGTCTGAGATAAAGATTCACCGTATTCCCAATGCCCTGAAGGGAGCCCCCAATATCCATCAAAAAAGCCAGAACCCTGCCTTTGCTGAAGAAGGACTCTGCCGTCTTCCTCAAGAATTAGATATGCGGCGCACTTTAATACAGCCCTGATTTTCATTCTACTCTTCGATATATAAGAGACTAGCCGCCCATTCCCTCGTTTTACATCATCAAAGAGTAAACTTTAAAACTGGGGCTGATTTGACATATAAAGTTCAAGTTGAGAAGCGGCTTCGTCCTGCGATTTTGCGATATTAATAAGGAAAGGAACAGAAACATCTGCATGAAGAAATATATTGGAAGCAAACACCCCGAGTTCCTTCAGCGGAGAAGAAAGCTCTATCTGAGCGGCAGATACTTTGTGCCCCAGTTTTCCCAACTCGATAGCCAGATCTTTAGCTGAGACCGACCCATACAAATGCCCATTTTCGCTGGCATGACGGATTATCGTCACAATAATTCCACGAATCTTGTCTGAATAAAGCTCGGCTCTTTCTCTTAATTCAGCATTTTTTTCAATAAGCTGTTCCCTTTTCTCTTGAAAAAAAGCGATATTGTCTTTAGTGGCACGCAAAGCCATGCTGTTGGGCAAGAGAAAGTTACGGGCAAACCCGGGCTTGACCTTCACGAGATCTCCAAGGTTACCTAGTTTAGAAACCCTCTGTAACAAAATTACTTCCGTTTGCCTCATTATTTCCCCTAATCTAGCCGTTTTTTAAGACTATACCTTACATTCCAAAAACCGTCCACTAGCCCGGCCAATGCGATCGCCAGCACCGGACCCGTAAATAATATTAAACCAACAATTAAAATCCAACCCTTGCCTGTCGCGATAAAACTTAAAACCCCAAGACCGTTGAGAAAAACCGGAAAAAACGCCAAAACCAAAGCATTAGCGGTTATGTGCCAAATCTTGTTAAAACCCACGGCAACAGTCAATAGTAATGATACAAGAAAAAACCATTTATTAAAAGCGGATAAATGTACGTTGATCAGCCTTAACTTAGGCCTTAGAGCCGGCAAATCAGTTTTTTCAAGGACTTTTTGCGCTGCCCAGATGTTGATTGCCATCAACATAGCCCAGGTAAACCCTTTAATGCCATTCAATAATGGAATCAGATTATATATTACATGGCTTGCCTCGCTGTGCAATATTCGCAATTTTTCGTTTTGACTAAATAATGACGATGATTCTCCGAACAAAGAAGTTGTCGCTATCTGTGCCGAATTGGTGTAGTTAAAGAATACGCTGATCAATACTGAGCACGCGGTTAAATAAGATAAAAGCCTTTCTTCCGGGCACCACCATGTTTTGCCGTTGCCGTCTTTTTTAGACTGAGTAGCCATAAAGATCAGAATCACGGTCGGAACAGCGTTATAAACGATATACTGTAAGGAAAAATGCACGCTTCCAAACGAAACGACAATTAATGCGACAATTGCAGACTTTAGACAAGATATATATCCATATTGAAGTCCGACTATCATCAAAGGGAGAGGCGCGAACAAAGAAATTATCGCAGCAGTAAAAACCCAAGAATCCGCAAGCAGAGGTAGAATAAAACACAGGCCCGAACACACTGCAGCTGCAAAAACCTTGTGAGCTAAACCGATTTCAAAAACACTTCGCATGCAGTCAGATTATGCGGCCTTATACGGGATAAGGGCCAAAAATCTTGCACGCTTTATCGCCAGGGCAATCTCACGTTGTTTCTTGGCCGACAGTCCGGTTACTCTGGACGGTATAATTCTTCCGTGCTCGGTAACAAATTTTTGTAACGCTTGTACATTTTTGTAGTCCACTGTCGTAATATCAAAATTATTGTCGCGCCTAAAGCTATTGTTGTTATAGGATGACGAATGTCTGGTTTGCGACGAGCGATTATTACTGTATTTTTCCATCACTGACCTTATCTTATTTTGCGCTATCGGAGTTTTCGGTGGGCTTTTCTTGGCGTCCCGCATCATTGACTGCTTCAGAGGTTTCTTTCTTTTGTTGAACCAGAGGACACGCTCCAGTGTCGAATTTATCGACTGATACGGTTAAAAAACGGAGTATTTCCTCATTAAGTTTCATATAACACTCAGTTTCTCGCATAGCGTCTTGAGGCGTTTTAATCTGTAAGTAAAAATAGTGGCCTTTCCGGCTTTTCTTTATCGGATACGCGTATGAACGCATACCGCAATACTCACTTCTTACAACCTCACCGGAACCTTTTTTTATTAAATTCGCTACATTCTCGGCAATTCCCTCGACTTGAGATTGCGCAAGATCTTGTCGGACTATAAAGATATTCTCATAAAGACGCATTTATTCTCCGAAAACATAACGCCAGGGCAAATACCCCCGGCTAGGTATGACTTTATACAATTTCTGATCTTTTTTGGCAAGACTAATTTAACACTTTATTGCACTTCGTGTTGTTGTATATTGCAATATAGTTTGAATAAGAAATATGCATAGATACAGGACTTGCAATTGTAACGAAATAAACAAACATTTCGATGGAAAAACGGTCAAGTTAGCAGGATGGGTTCACCGCAAACGTGACCATGGGAACCTGTTGTTTATAGATCTGCGAGATCATTATGGGGTCACTCAGTGTGTTATCGATGTTTCTTCCCCGATATTTAAGTCAGTTGAGCCGTTACGTCTTGAAAGCGTTATATCAGTAAGCGGTGAGGTCTGCCTTCGGCCAAAAGATACCGTTAACTCTAAAATGTCTACCGGTGAGGTAGAGTTGGCAATAAGCAGTGTAGAACTGTTGTCATCAGCAGACATTTTGCCATTCAGTGTAAACACGGAAAGCGAATATCCTGAGGATATTCGCTTGAAGCACCGGTTTTTGGATTTACGCCGAGAAAGCGTTCATAGGAATATTGTCCTGCGTTCTCGTATAATCGCCAGCTTGCGACGCAGAATGCAAGAATCCGGATTTCTTGAAATTCAGACCCCTATACTTACAGCCAGTTCGCCAGAGGGAGCAAGAGATTACCTCGTGCCAAGTCGGGTTCATCCCGGGAAATTTTACGCCTTGCCTCAAGCGCCACAAATGTTTAAGCAGCTTCTTATGGTTGCCGGATTCGACCGATATTTCCAGATCGCGCCTTGTTTCCGAGATGAAGACAGTCGCGCTGAGAGATCTCCCGGCGAGTTTTACCAGTTGGATCTTGAAATAGCTTTCGCCACTCAAGAGGATGTTTTTGCGGCCGTAGAGCCTGTATTGCACGGTGTATTTACTGAGTTTTCCAATAAATCCTACATCAGCCCATACCCTTTCAAACGCATTCCATATGATGAGACGTTAATGCGCTATGGCACAGATAAACCTGATTTGCGCAATCCGCTGGAAATCATTGATTTGACTGAACTTTTTCGTCAAAGCAATTTTGAAGCCTTTGTTCGTATAATTAGTCACGAGGGCGGTCTAATTCGTGGAATAAAAGTTGACAATATTGGCGACAAAAGCCGAAGTTTCTTCGATAAACTCAACGAATGGGCACAGAGCGAAAGCATTCCTGGTTTGGGGTACATACTGCTGAAAAACGGCGAATTTAAGGGGCCAATCGCCAAATTCCTCAGCGCCGATCAACTTAAAACTCTATCAAGCCTTACCGGGTTGACCAATGGAGGGGGGGTATTCTTCATATGCGCCAAATCAAAAATCGTGTGGAAGCTCGCAGGAATGGTCAGGACGAAGCTGGCGCAAGAATTGGGTCTTGTTGATGCGGACAGGTTCGAATTTTGCTGGATCACCGATTTTCCGATGTATGAGTTTAACGAAGATACTAAGAAGATAGAGTTCTCGCACAACCCATTTTCCATGCCGCAGGGCGGGCTTGAAGCGCTTAATGAACAAGACCCTTTAAAGATAAAAGCATACCAATATGACGCTGTCTGTAACGGAGTGGAACTCTCCAGTGGCGCCATAAGGAATCACTTGCCGGAAGTAATGTTTAAGGCATTTTCAATCGCCGGATACAGCAAGGAAGATGTTGAAAAAAACTTCTGCGGAATGCTGAATGCTTTCAGATATGGCGCTCCTCCTCACGGTGGGTGCGCTCCGGGTATAGACCGAATGGTGATGCTTCTGGCAAACGAGCCCAACATCCGTGAAGTAATTGCTTTCCCGCTTAACCAGCAAGCTCAAGATCTTATGATGAACGCTCCGGCCGAGGTTGATCAGTACAGACTGAAAGAATTGCACCTAAAGGTCGTTTTGCCAAGCAAAAGCTGATGTTGCCAGAGACGGTCAGAAAATTATCATAAACGGTTGAACTTTGGAATTAATTACCTCTTAGTTGATCAAACAAAGGCGAGGGCGCATTTTTGATTATATAGTAGCTTTTCAATGAGGCCGTACAGCTTCATTAAGCAGCCGATCCCACATTGCGAATATCTTGTCGGGGTGAAAACGATTACATATGCTTTTGGCGTTTCCTGACAAACGTTTTCTTTGTTCATAATCATTGAGCAGTTCAGTCATTAGCTCGGTAAGCGCGCGTATGCTTCCGACCGGGAAAAATCGACCATCAATGTTATCTCTTACAACATCAACGTTTCCCGCGCAATCGGAGGCAATAACCGGAAGTCCTACCGCCATAGCCTCGCACAAGGCGTTGGGAAACCCTTCGTACCGCGAAGGGAAAACGAACAAATCGGCGTCCGCTAAAATGCTGTGGATATCTGAAACAACACCGGGAAGAAAAACCCTATTTTGAATATTTAAGGACTCAACAAGTTTTTCTAGGTTTACGCGCTCAGGCCCTTCTCCGTAAATAGTGAGTTTAATATTAGGAAAACGCTCGGATAAATGTTTAAATGCGTTAATTAAAACATCAAAATCTTTATGAGGATGCAAACGTCCTGTTGAAACAATGTTTTTTACCTCAGATGACATTTCCTTTTTTGTGCAAGCAGGAATCATGGCTGCATTTGGAATGATTTTAATGTTATCAAGATAATGAAAATAATCTTTACATGATTCCGTTTGAATTAGAACAAAAACAGCTCTTGGGTAAAATAATCTGCGTATTCTTTGGTAAAGCCGGGGGATCTTATAATTTTGCGGAGAAGTTCGTTCAGACACAATAACGGGTACGCTAATCCCCGTTGCAGCGATTAAAGTCGTTATATTGGCGATATCTACAAATGAAATTATTGCATCGAGTTTCAGTTTTTTAAACATTTTCCTTAAACAAAGTACGCGCTTAATTATATTTTTAAGCCGTATAAGGTAAAAGGTTTCGTTTTTGCTTTGGTTCAGCTGTATAAGCTTTATTTTCTGGCTGAGGGGATAGAACGGTTTCGCATTCTCAGCCGAAAAAGTAATGAGCGAAACCCTACTATTTTCTTTCTCGACTATACGATTAGCAAGTTCGGACAGGACTCTTTCAGCCCCTCCGGAACTAAGCGATGAAATTACAAGCGCTATATGCATTAAGCACAATAAACTTTTTATAAAGATTTTTCAATTTCAGGAAAAGGCCACAATCTATGCCGCGCACGTTCACGATAATATCTTTCGGCGATGAAACGTCCATGCGCAAAATGAATTTCATGCTACTCCAAACGATATGCGCACGATGCTGTTTTTATGTTTTATTTTATTCAGCGTTATTCCTACGATTTCTTTTATTGACGCAAGATGTGTTCCACCGCAAGGTACCGGAGCGAAATTTCCAATCTGCATGACGCGGAAATTTTTGTTTTCTGGAATTTCGTAGGGCAGTTTGTAGTAGACTAATTCAAATGAATCGCGATCAATTTCAAAAACTTTTGTTTTTAAGTCCTGCGCAATTGCGTTTTGCAACGATTTTTGCAACAGCTGTTCGTCTGGCGGATCTGCGCCTAGAAATTCAATATACGCCTCGCCGGGGAACGCGTGACATTTTATAGCTTTCAGAGACGGGAAAGCCAATTCGACAACATTTCCGAGCAAATGCCCAGCTGTATGATGTCTCGCGTTGAGCAATCTTCTGTCTTTATCGATAGCGCATTTTACTTTGCAATTTGTTGATGCGGAGGCCTTCTGTGTTAACTCAATGTAATGGCGAATTTCATTTTTTGTTTGCCGTATGTTGCAGACTGTATACTCAAAATCACCACCGATAATTTTTCCGTGATCACATGGTTGACCTCCTCCCTGCGGATAAAAAATCGTTTGATCCAACAGTAAATACGGCATGTCTCTTTCATCTTTTTTGTATTTTGCAATGCAAGCATCAGACTCAAACAAATAGGCGTCTTGTAAATATAATTGTCTAGTCATTTTTCTATCACTGTTGAACCGTTTTATTTTTTCATAAAAATACGTCAGGTGAGTATGGTCATTACCCCAAAAGTAACCAAAACAACTGTCCTGAGATTAAAAAATCCATGCACAAAGATTTTATAAAATCCGCAGAAATTATTTATTTTCTGAAGCCCCGCCTATCCTTTAAATCTTTAACGCTTATTTCAATCGATAGTAACATTTTATGAGAATATATTTTGTAATTAATCCCGCTTTCTTTAAGTTTTGAAATAATTTTTCCATGTGCGTTCATATGACAATTTATTCAAGTTTTCCCGATCGTTGTTCGCCAACAGATTGGTTGCTTCTCGGGTTGTAGAGTATTGGAAAGCATAACGTTTGAGCGCGGCTCGCAATTGAGAACGATCGGAGACGGGGCCTTTTCTGGTTGTCGTTCACTGAGATCTATAAGTATTCCGGCCAGTATGGAGACGATTGGCTATGGGTGTTTTCATGGATGCAGCAATCTGAGCCGTGTAGAGTTTGAATCAGACTTTCAACTGATAAATATAAGAGGAAATGCTATTCCTAAAAGCGCTAAGATTGTGGTTGCCAGACATTAAGCTCAAGCAGCTTGGTTCAGCTTGTAAATAAGAGTTGATTCCGGTATTCCCTCAACGCAATCGCACAAGAATCCCCCGCCGGCTCTGCAGCGGAGGATTCTTTTCTCTTGCTTAGGCTGGCATAGCATCAGTGGCAGTTGCGCTGCTTATTCCTGAAGTTGCAAATGCTCATTTTTCCTGTTAATCGTATACGGTTTCCCATAGAAACCTTCTTTAATAAGCTTTTGCGCCTAGTATAATCGCTTCCGCATAAGTCAGGCAGCCAATCCTTTAAATCAGTACAGCTTGCGGATTTTTGATGTTAATCGCCTCCAGAATACCTTCCGGAGTAGTATCGCTACTAGTAATCTGGTTTAGGTTCATCAAACTCAACAATCTTTCCTCCCTTGGATTGCCTTTGGCGTTTATCCAATTCCATAGCATATGGATAGCCTCTTTACCTCCGCTGGGCAGCACAGTATCTTCGCCTTGTACCGATACAGACGCTTGAGATAACCATATGGTTCGTCATTGAGCAACTCAGCGAACAGCAACAGCTCCTGGATATATTTCTCAGAACCGTATCCACTTCACTGCCAAAAATGTGTTCAACATCTGCATCGTTATCTCTAAAGCTCACATCCTAGGCATTCATAGAGTTCAAAAAGTATTGATCAATTCCCGACCGGCATTCTTCAGCGCCCAAAATATCGAAAAAGTCATGATTGCGGTAACAACTCTCATTGCGCAATTAACAAAAATGTTAAGGGGCTTCTGAAATTTATAATACTCGTTCTTCCAAAAAACAGTTAAAATGCTTTGCTCAGTATCTGGCAGCAATAGCACACAACTACATAATTTTTTATTGACAACGTTCGCATTATATCTTAAATAGAATCGCAGAGTTAAAATGTTAGCGAAGATAAAAATTTTAAAAGAAGAAAGGGAATGTAAAAATATCCCGACACTTTTGCTTGTCCAAAGTTTCGCTGCAATCACATTTTACTGTTCGTGCTATCGGCTTTAAGCCGATTGTCATTTTTCCCCCACCATTATTTCTTGCGTTTAAAGATAAGTACATAGCTCAGTAAAGCGTTATGTTTCCAGCAACGCTTATTGATATGTTTTTAATATGAATATGGAGCTTTATTTATGAAAAATATTTCTGTCATAACTGCAATTGCGTTAGCCGCGTTGGCGTCTGTCGCCATATTTTCAAACTTTAAGAAGAAAAAAGTATTGCCTATAGTAGCCATTGCTAATTACGGGCCTCTCAAGGATCTGGAAGTTTCAATTCAGGGAATCAAAGATGAGCTAGCTAATAATGGATTTATTGAGAACGAAACTGTGAAAATAGAAATCGCAGATATAGCCTTCGATCATTCATTGATTCCGCAAACCGTGATGAAGTTGAAGAATTATAATCCAAAAATAATGGTTGTGGTATCAACGCCGATAGCTCAGTTTGCTAAAGGAAAGATTTGCGATGTTCCGCTGGTTTTTCATGCGATCACGGATCCCGTAGCTTCCGGTTTGTTGAAATACAAGAATCGCCCAAGCAATAACATCACCGGCAGTTCCGATGTACAAAACCTAGATGTACTTTTAAGATTTGTAAAAACGGTTCTGCCAAATGCAAGAACGTTAGGAATGCTTGTCCTCACATCAGACAGCAATGATACGGCTCTATTGGAAATGATGAAAAAAGCAGCGCCTGTCTTTGATTTATCTATTGTGGTAATTCCGGTAGATCAAGTGCGCGATATTCCGATATGCATTCAGAAGTTCAAAGGTAAAGTTGACTTTATCTATGTTGGAGCAAGCGGACTTCATGCGGCCATGCCAACTATTGCTTCAGAAGCTGGTAAAATGAATATTCCTGTCTTTGATTCAGAAGATCAATCAGTAAGAAACGGCCTGGCTCTGGCAAGTTTCGGAGTGAATTATGAATCTGTCGGACGGAATGCCGGAAAGCTCGTCGCAAAATTGCTGAAAGGCACCTCAGTGAAAGATCTCGCGCCAATTTATCCGCAAATTGAGGATCATAAGTGCTTCATAAATCGGAAATTAGCGAGGAGGTATAAAATAATTATTCCAGAAAACGCAACAATAGTAGAGTAAATAATCTTAGAAAAAGCTTGACAAGCGCTATGATAATCTTGTAGTTTGAAAAGAGGCAAGCAGAATGGAATTGGAAATGTTGCAAATGGCAGGCAATTTAAGAACAGATCAGGACAAGATCTCGAAGTCTATTCTGCTATTTTCCCGTCAGATTTCTTTCTTTTTCTATATTTTTGGCCGTTAGGCCAATATATATATTTTTCAGCACATCATTTTAAAATTATTGTCACCTGCCCCAAGAGAAGGCAGGCGTTTGTTGAGATTTGAAAATTATTAAAGATAGGGAATTAAGAGTATGAAAAAAATATCTATTGCAGCAGCTGCAGCGACCATGTTTCTGAGCGGATGCGACAGCGAAAAACAAGAGTCCCCGCTCGTAGCCATTGTTAACTATGGGCAAATTCCTCCGCTATTGGCTTCGATTGACGGCATTAAAAAAGAATTATCGGAAAACGGATACTCTGAAGGCAAAAATATTCGCTACGAGATTGTCGACATAGCCTTCGATCACACGTTGATACCTCAGGCTGTAATGAATGTAAAAAACCATAATCCGAAAGTTATAGTGGCGATATCGACTCCAATTGCGCAATTTGCAAAAGGAAAGATCTGTGACATTCCGTTGGTTTACAGCGACGTCACAGACCCTGTGGACGCAAAACTGATAAATGCCCCAACAAAATCCGTCGACAATATGACCGGCAGTTCAGATATGCAAAGTCTGAAGGCGCTTTTGACACTGGTCCGGTCGATATTGCCCCAAGCAAAAACGGTTGGGATGCTATATACAACCTTCGATTGCAACGATATGGCGCTCCTGAATATGATGCGTCATGAAACGAAAGCGATTGGAATGTCCCTGGTCGCTATTCCAGTGGATCAGATGCGAGATATCCCGATTCGCATGCAGGAATTAAAAGGAAAAGCGGATGTGATCTATGTTGGAGCAAGCGGTCTGCAATCCGCGTTGGCCGTTATCTCCGGTGAAGCGGCGAAAATGAACATCCCTGTCATCAATATAGAAGAACAATCGGTACGGGACGGCCTGGCTCTGGCAAGTTTCGGAGTGAATTACGAATCTGTCGGACGGAATGCCGGAAAACTCGTCGCAAAATTGCTGAAAGGCTCTCAGGTGAAAGATCTGACGCCGCTTTTCCCGAAGATAGAAGATCACAAATGCTTCATAAATCGGAAATTGGCTCAAAAGTACAAGATAAATATTCCAGAAAACGCAACAATAGTGGAATGAGAGAAATGCTGAGAATAAATAATGTTACAAAGTCATTTCCGAGGGTTTTTGAACCGGTTTTGAAGGGCATAAATCTCTCGTTGCGTGAAGGTGAATTTTGCACAGTCGTCGGAGCCAACGGCTCCGGAAAATCTACGTTGTTGAAGATTATCAGCGGAGAGTATCGAGCCGATTCTGGGGAAGTCAAACGTAATGGTGATGTGTCTCAGGTTGTGCAGGACGTGAACAAAGGCACGATTCCCGCCATGACCGTATTGGAGAATATCGTTTTAAGCCGAACGAAAACGCCGCGCTTCGCTTTCTATTGGCGGCACTTAAATGACATTATTGATAAAATCAGATCGTTGAATATCGGTTTGGAGAAGTTCATCGATCAACCATTGGGTATTTTGTCCGGCGGTCAGCGCCAAGCTATTGCGACTTTGATGGCAGTGAACTCCGGCGGAAAAATTCTGCTTTTGGACGAACATACATCAGCTCTGGATCCAAAAATGCAGAAAATGCTGATGGAATACACTGCCAGATCTGTTCGCGAACTCCGGCTTACGACGCTTATGATCACCCATAACATGGAAGACGCGTTGAAATACGGCGATCGTTTAATTATGATGCACAGTGGTCGTATAGTTGTCGATTTAAAAGGATGCGAAAAATCTGGGCTGAAAATATCGTCTCTGCTGGAAATGTTTCACAAATTTGAGGACCAAAATTTGGCGGCAATAGGAACAGAAAATGTCAATTGATCTCATTCTAAGCGGACTGCAGCAGGGACTTATCCTGGCGATCATCGCCTTTGGAATCATGATCCCGTTCCGGTTTTTGGACTTTGCAGACTTGACCGCTGACGGCGCCTATCCGTTGGGAGGGGCCGTATGCGCCGTTGCGCTATCGTCCGGAATGTCTTCAGCGACAGCAATTCCGCTCGCTATGATTTGTGCCGGAATTGTTGGAGTTTGCACGGCGCTGATCTACC
Organism: Holosporales bacterium; assembly: GCA_031268985.1. Classification (GTDB taxonomy): domain Bacteria; phylum Pseudomonadota; class Alphaproteobacteria; order UBA3830; family JAIRWN01; genus JAIRWN01. The sequence continues at coordinate 37,801 of JAIRWN010000014.1, read as the reverse complement.
TGAAACTGCGTGTTAATTCAATGTTAGCCGGGATAATTCTCAGCACCATGGCCTATAGCGTAAATTTACGCATCATGGGCAAACCCAACGTTGCGCTTTTCGATTGTCCAGGACTATTTAGCGCGAGCGTCGAATGTAATATTTTGCTAATCGTGATGGTTCTGGCAACCTGCATGATTCCATTTGCCGTGTTTTTGCGCACCGATTTTGGACTGAGGTTCCGAGCAGTCGGACTGAATCAGAATCTCGCAAAACTCCAAGGGATTAGCATCGAAAAATATACTATTTTCGGACTGTTTCTCGCCGGCGCGCTGTTCGGACTCGCCGGAAGTCTTATGGTCCAAATACAAAACTATATGGATATAGGCATAGGAATCGGAATTCTGATTCACGGCCTTGCCAGCCTAATGATAGGCGAAGCTATAGTCGGTAACGCCACATTGAATCGACAGCTGGCAGCTCCATTGCTTGGTGCGCTTGTGTATCAGCAGATGCAGGGAATTGCGTTGTCGCTGGGATTGGCTCCGTCAGATCTAAAATTTTTCACCGGAAGCATTGCGCTGCTGGTTATCTTTTTGAAAAAAAAGGAGAAAAATACTTAAGTAACAAATGGTAACAATGAAGTGAACGCGAGTTTCATCATAACCAACGCCTCTGCTCTGTTTTTAAAATTTCTTAAAACAATTATAGCTTTTTTGACTATGGCTAAGCCTGGGATCACGAATATTCTCGCCCTAAGAACCATGAAGTCCTCGCGGTTCAGTGGGCTAAAAATGGTCACGATTACTCTTTATGATCAGATTCAAAATGAGCCGGATGCGGATGAACTGGCTGAGAAAATACTGTTGCAATCATCTGACGACAGGGGGGCATATAAAAGAACTTATGCTGAACGTTTTGACGTTTTCGATCAAAAAGCTATAAGATTTGCCGTCAAAAACTTTGATAAGCAAAAACCTCTGTCTGTTCATGACGCTGGCGTAAGCGACGGTAGGACTGCGTTGGACTTTTTTAAAAAACTGTCCTCTGTTTTTGCTGATTTAGATTTCATTGCTTCCGATTACAGCCCCAGCGTTTATGTGCTAAAACAATATAATAACGGGCGATCATCTTGTGCGGTTACGATTGATCCAAGCTCAGGCAAAATCCTTGAAATTTTGTGGCCGCCTTTTGTTTTTAATTGTATGAAAAGTATAGGAGGCAAGCTCTATCCAGTTAACGGTTTGATTTACTATATATTGCTACATACAGCTGTTCGTAGGATTTTAAATAATTACAAAATAGGAAATATACAGCCCAAAGAGATAAAATTATTTTCTCCGAAAGTTCTGTCCACAGCAAAAAATGATAAGAGGTTTGCATTATCCAAACACAGCGTGTTAGAGCCATTTAACCGGCAATATCACATGATTCGTATAATGAATTTACTTAATTTGTCTTACTTTTCGTCGGCGGAGTTTAAGACAATTGTAAAAATAGTTCATGCGGGGCTGTTTGATGGGGGTATGTTTTTCGCCGGCTCCAATCAAGATGCAGGAAGCCCTGTCGACGGCGGAATATATATAAAAGCAGGCTCCGGCTTTAAAAAGATTTTTTCGTCCGGCCAAGGATTGCCAATAGATCAAGTTATAACCGAAAATCGTTGGTAGCTTTTTAGCGTTTTCTGCTCGAATATGCGTTATTCAAGGCTCCAATCTGTAGTTCCATCCTGATTGTCTTTAATAAAAACCCCAAAGCGTTGCTTTAGGGCATCCCTAATTTCGTCGGACTTTTGAAACTGCTTAAGTAAGCGCGCCTTTACCCTTTCGCTTACGAGTTTATTGATTTCTTCTTGTTTGTCTTTTGTTAGTGCATAGTTCCGGTTTATCACAGAAAAACCAAATATTTGCATAGCTGCCTTAAGTTGACCAGCTAATCTGGATTTTTCGTTAAATTTGCTTGATTGGCCGATTCGCTTAGCCAATCCGATCATCAACATAAGCGCTTTCGAAGTATTAAGATCTTCGCACAATGCAGACACAATCGGATCATCTTCATCAAATTTTGAATCTTCATGCGTATCCTCAAATTCGCCCACAGCGTTTATCAAACGATCGTAAGAGGCTTTTGCTTGAGTCAGTCCGCCGGCGGTCCAATCAAGAATTTTCGAGTAATGAGTCGACAAAATAAAATATTTCAATACATTTCCATCATATTCCTTTAGCGCCGCGTTTACAGTGACTATGTTTCCAAGAGATTTGGACATCTTTTTGCCGTCGACAAGAAGCATTCCGTTGTGTACCCAATACTTTGCCATATAAGCCACGCCAGAGGCGCAACGAGACTGAGCCATCTCGTTTTCGTGATGAGGGAATATAAGGTCTTGACCCCCGCCATGGATATCAAAAGAATTTGATAAGTACTTTGCGCTCATAGCTGAGCACTCTATATGCCATCCGGGACGACCGTATCCCCAAGGGCTGTCATACCCTGGATCGTTATTACTGGACGGTTTCCAAAGCACAAAATCCAGAGGAGATTCTTTGAAGGGAGCAACTTCGACGCGCGCGCCGGCAATCATTTCGTCGGTATTTCTGTTCGACAGCTTACCGTAAAGAGGATCACTTGAAACCCTGAAAAGAACGTGCTTTTCGGCCAAATAGGCATGTCCTTTATCAAGCAGTTTTTGGACAATACTTATCATATCGGGAATATGGTCTGTCGCTCGCGGCTCATAAGTCGGCGACAGAAGGCCAAGGCTGGCCATAGTGTTTTGATAATTTTTAAGCGTTTCATCAGTAAGTTCTCTTATGGAAATCCCAATTTCTCGGGCGCGATTGTTAATTTTGTCGTCAATATCTGTGATATTTCTTATGTACGTGACTTTTGGATACAGATGCCTTAAGAGGCGAAATAGCACGTCAAATACGACGGCCGGACGCGCATTCCCAACATGGGGGAGATCATAAACAGTTGGTCCGCAAACATACATTCGAACATTATCAGGATCCTGTGAGATGAACGGCTCTGTCCTGTTGCTAAGAGTGTTATGTAAAATCAGTTTACTCATGTTTTTGTACTACCGGCCTGCAATCGGGACTTTATCAAATCCAACGGCATTAGTCGAAGTATAGATTTAAGCTCAGGCCCATGTTCTTGGCCGGTCAAACACAAACGTATTGGCGCATACAAACTGCGACCGGACTTCTGTGTTTTGATTTTTATGTCAGAGAACCACAGCCCCCAATCAGATTGGTATAAATTAATATTCTCAAAAAGCAGATCCGAAGCTGTCTTTAGCATTTCTTGTTCTTGGTTTTCGATAGGCCGTAAAAATATATCAACACCGCCATAAATTACGTTCCACCAAGTTTTGGCTTCAGCAAGCCGATTTATGTTACCTCGAATCATCAGCCAAAAATCTTCGTTGCAATCGGGCATACCAATAACTTTAAGGCGCTGCGCAACCTCTTCATAAGGCGTATTAATCATGAGATCGTGGTTTAATTTGTATATTTCTCGAGAATCAAACTTCGGCTCAGCTTTACTGATACTTGATATATCAAACCCCTTAATCAATTCATCCATAGAGCGACGGACTTCTATAGAGCTAGAAGTGCCAATTTTAGACAGAAGACTATTTACAGCCATCGGCTCGATTTCTTCTTCGCGCCAAGACTTTATGCTTAGAACCGAAAGGCGCTTAGAAAGCTCCTTTCCGCTTACATCGCGAAGCAGAGGATAGTGTCCAAATTTGATTGTGGTCGCATCCCCGCCGAGCATGCCGTAAAGATGAAGCTGTGAGGCTGTGTTCGCCAAATGGTCTGCCCCACGTATTATGTGGGTTATCTTGCTGTTTAGATCATCCACAACTGAAGCAAAAGTATAAACAAAGCTCTCGTCAGACTTCGCTACGATTGGATCGCTGGTATTTCCCGGTAAAATTTCGATACGTCCATATATCATATCGTCCCAGGATATTATTTTATCCGGAAGTTTAAACCGCCAGTGAGGCTTAATTCCGTTCTGCTCAAGCTCTTTTTTCTTCGCATCGCTAAGTTTCAGGGCAGACCTGTCATATATCGGAGGCTTTCTGTTGGACAACTGAATCTTACGTTTAATATCCAACTCTTCCTTTGATTCATAGCAAGGGTATACCAGACCTAAATCTTTCAGATTTTTTAGCGCGTTTTTGTAAGCATCTGTACGGGACGATTGACAAAACGTCTCATCCCAATTGATTCCAAGCCAAGCAAGATCTTGTTTTATTGCCAAGGAATATTCATCGCTAGATCGTTCCTTGTCAGTGTCGTCTATACGGAGTATAAATTTTCCGCCGAAACTTCTGACAAATAGATAATTCAACAATGCCGCACGGATATTGCCTATATGCAATAAGCCAGTCGGGCTTGGAGCGAAACGAACGACGTAACTCATAGTTAGTGGCCGAAAAACAGATTTATGTTATACCTAAATGTGGCTGGATTTAAAAATGTTATAAGATGCTATCGGCATTTTTTCCGGAATAAACCGTCTGCCGATCTCGGATAAGTAAGAAGGAGTTTTAAAACGCACCTCATTTACGCTATACGGATATAGGGCTTGCAAAAAGTGTGGAGGGTAGATTTATTTCTTTAGAATTAGCTCACAATAACAGACTACTCTTTCATTTTCATCCTCTCAGCCGGTATGCGCCATTGCATCTTCTCAAAATCAAACTCTTCCCTCTGGCGCCTCTCAGTTCTCCACTCCTCACAAACGTAAATACCAACTGGAATCAGTTTTGGTTCCAAAAATACCCGGACGCAAGCGGATTTTTACAAACTCATCTGAACAAACATCACCACCAAAACCCAATAAATCCACCATTCTTGCCTATGAAATTGTATTTTTCTGAGTCCGTCCGGACTATACCTTGGTGCCGCCGGTGAGAATCGAACTCACGATCACACCCTTACCAAGGGTGTGCTCTACCACTGAGCCACGGCGGCAAAAAACGTAAAACTAACTATTCCAGGTTTTCATAGTAAATAACTTCAAGGCGCTTGTCCAAAATTTCGGACGCCTTTAGAGAGGAAAAGACGCTATTAAAGTCAGAAATGGCCAATATCTGCCAATAAAGGCGCATGATCTGACGGGCAAGGAAGCGCACGGAACCCTTTAATTACTTCCGATCTTACAAGTTTTCTTGCTGCAACATCTGAAAGGAACAGATAATCCAAACGAATGCCTTGGTTTTTGTTAAAAGATCCCGCACGGTAATCCCACCATGTAAAGTTTTCATGAAGAGCATTATTATCAGTTAAATGCCTGTTGCAAACGGCAAAAGCATCGGTAAGACCCAAACTTTCAATCCGTCTAAGAGATGCTCGCTCCTCTCCGGTAAAAACAAGTTTCCCTTCAAATAGCCCCGGATCCCATACGTCATCGTCGTTCAAAGCGACGTTGAAATCTCCGCCAATAATAAAGCATTCATCGGAACTAACTTCTTTTTCAAGATATCCTGATAGCGATTTCATAAAATTAATTTTTTGGACATATTGCGAAGTTCCAACCTCGCGTCCATTGGGCACATAGACAGAGGCTATACGGACTTTGTTTGTGATACACTCGGCGTATCTGGCCTCAGTGCAGATTTGATCGCAAAATTTTGTCTTCATATCGCTTATGGGCGATTTAGATAATATAGCAACGCCGTTATATGATTTTTGCCCATGTGCTGCACAGTTATACCCTTTGTCGAAAAACGGTTCGCATGGGAACTCTTCTGTAATTTTTTTGATTTCTTGCAGTAAAATAACATCTGGAGAAAATTGATCCATTAACGCAAGCACATGTTCCAGTCTACAGTTGATAGAATTTATATTCCAAGTTACGATGCGCAAAGTTCGGTTCTCTAAAAAGGCATAGCGTCATATTTAAGCGGAGCATACGTGGGAGCGCAAGACATTTTTTGTACTTTTCAGGTTTTGATAAAAAAAGCTTTATTGCAAGTTGCAGGCAAATCCGGTCAACAGGTTTTAGTTAGCGACGGTGCTGTAGACGTTCCAAAGGATTTGAAGTTTGGCGACATGTCTTCAAATATTGCAATGGTGTTCGCCAAAAAGATTGGTATTCCCCCCAGAGAACTTGCCGAAGATATAGCGGCTATATTGCGCAACGACGACAGGATTCTGAGCGTCAATATTGCCGGGCCAGGATTTATCAATTGGTTCCTGCGCCCGGAATATGTAAAAAAGCGTCTTGCTGCAATAATCGTTTCTGACGACGTAGGCGACAAAAAATTTGGCTTTCAGAACATCGGAAAAGGAAAAAAGGTCAACATAGAGTACGTTTCTGCCAATCCAACCGGGCCGCTGCACGCCGGTCATGCACGGGGCGCAGTTGTGGGAGACGTTCTTGCCAATATGTTGCGCTCGGTCGGTTATGACGTGACGAGGGAATACTACATAAATGATGCAGGCAACCAGATAAATATGCTGGCAAGATCCGTATACCATCGATATTGCGAACAGCTTGGTCGCGATATCGGGGCTTTGCCGAGCGATTGTTATTCTGGCGAATATGTATCTGAAATCGCGCAAGCGCTTGTAAGTAAATATGGCAACAAATTTCTGGATCAAAACGAAAATGAATGGGCCTCTTTGTTCAAACAATTTTCAGTTCAGAATCAAATGGCGATTATTAAGCGTGATCTCGCTGATCTGGGGGTTCATCACGATATTTTTACATCAGAATCCTCCTTAATAGAGAAAGGACTGGTAAAGGAAATGATTAAATTCCTTCAAGACAAAGGGTTTGTGTATAAAGGAGTTCTGACCCCGCCGAAAGGCAAAGTAGTGGATGACTGGGAACCTCGAGAACAAACATTATTTAAATCTACGGCATTTGGAGACGAGATCGATCGGCCGCTGTTGAAATCAGATGGTTTTTGGACATATTTTGCCTCTGATATAGCTTATCATCGCGATAAGTTTTGCCGAGGTTACGACATTTTGATCGATTTTTGGGGCGCAGACCATGGCGGATATGTAAAACGAATGGAGGCCGCAGTAGAAGCGATCGCAAACAAAAAACTCAAGGTAAAAATTTGTCAGCTTGTTAAGTTTATCCGCGACGGTAAGGACGTTAAAATGTCTAAGCGAGCAGGCGCTTTTATAACTCTGAGGGATGTTCTTGATGCTGTCGGGCGCGACGTTATAAGGTTTATAATGCTTACGCGCCGCGATGACGTGGTTTTGGATTTTGATTTTACTCAAGTAGTAGAAAAAAGCCGAGATAATCCAGTTTTCTATATTCAATATGCACATGCGAGAATATGCTCGGTTTTTCGGCAATATAAAGAATTTTTCGGCGTAGATTTTGATGTTGACGCAGCAAAAAATGCCAATCTGTCACTGCTTAGTTCTGAAGAAGAGCTTGGACAAATAAAACTGCTTTTAAGGTGGCCGCGATTGCTCAAAACGGCGGTATTAGCTCTCGAACCGCACAAGATTGTTTTTTATTTGCAAGAAGTTGCGGTAGGGCTTCATGTCTTGTGGAACGCTGGGAAAAATAATTTGGCTTTGAGGTTTATAAATCCCAACGATAAAGTTGAAACGGCGGCTAGATTAGCGTTGCTGTATGCGACAAAAACGGTCGTATCCTTGGGTTTTGAAATTATTGGAATAGAGCCGGTTGAAGAGCTTCGCTAGAATGAAACAAATCATCAACGTTTCTTGCTTAAGAAAAATCATATTTGTCGGCGGCGTTATTGTTGCTGTCGTCGCCTTTATCTTTGTTCTAACGCCTAAATTTCGCGATAACAAGGTAGTGCTGATCGAAGGACTAAAAGTTCCAATAAAATCAAGGCCTACAACAAAAGGGATTAATATTCCTCACCAGGATAAAGAGATCTATAAAAACCTGACTTCTTCCGCAGACAATAACGAGTCGGAACTTGGCGGGCGTGTCGTATATGACGACGAAACGCCTATTTCAGCCATAGTGACAACGGAAGACAAAAATAATACGCCGCCCGGGCCAACCGATTATATCGACGAAATCGCCGAATTGGCTACAGAGTCTGAGAAGCAATAGCGACTTATTTACACGTTATATTTTATCAAGAGTAGATTTGATCTTGCCGGGACCTGCGTCCAAAGTGAGCGGCTTTTTTATAAAATCAGAAATCCCTATCTGTTGGCATATGCCAATTTGAACTTCACTGCTTGCTGACGACAGAATAACAACGGGCGTTTTTTCGTCCAAAGCGCGAATGTTGGCAAGCACTTCGTCTCCGGTCATGCCGGGCATTACTATATCAAGAAAAATCAGACTTGGTTCCTCTTCGGCGTAACGCGTAATACCATCGGGGCCATCAACCGCCTCAATTATATTATTATATCCAAGGCCGTTCAAAATTCTTTTAAGCACCATCCTAGCAACCTTAGAGTCGTCTATTATTAAAATTTCTGCATCGTTGTTAAGCATCTTTGAGCGTGCGTTTATTTGATAAAATAGAACAAATCAAAAGTTCCGATAGAAGACAAAGTTTGTACGGTTATTGCTTCTAGCCCACCATCCAACACTTGCCCGGAATCCAAAGATATGACCGGAGGCTCAAATATAAGGCCAAGACTATCCTTTTCAAGAAGTTCTGTTGCTTTCCCAAGAATTATGTTGAGCAACTCTTTTATTGTTTCTTTTATGTCATCGGTGACGTCAATAAAATTGGGATATTCGCCAAAAGTTTTTGAAAAAATTTTGTTACCAAGATCTATCGCAAACTTTTTGGGCAATGAAAGACATGCCCTTCCGGATACTTCGCCAAGAGCTTCTTGAAATACGTTTACTTCGTTTAGAACGACCTTTGAAATTTCAAGAGTTTGTTCGTTTTTAAACTCAATATCTTTTATATCAGCCATTGTCGAGAAGTTCTCACGAATCTCATGCTTCAGGGGAGAAAGCAACCTTGACCGCAGTTGTTCATCAATCATTTGTTAACATTTGACTTAACCTAGTAAGAATATATTACCCCAAGAAGCGTTAATAAATGTTCACTTTACGATTCTTCTTGCAAACAGATCGGAAATATCCAAAACGGTCAACTTATCAAGGTCGCGCTTTTGCTTGACGGAATTTGTTGTTAAGATGCGAGATATTTGCGGGTATTTGCTCATTATTGTTTGTATGGCCGCATGGTTAATCAGGTGTGTACAGCATATGATTATGTTTTTCGCTCCCAGCCTTGTTGCGTTAAAGCAGGCATAATCCATGGTCGCGCCGCTGTCGACAATATCGTCAATGATGATGCATGATTCCGTCATTTTTGACTCAGAGACCTCGCCGCTGACCACGCCATAGCTGCTTCTATTTTTTAATATGAACACGTATGAAAGATTCAGAAGATTTGCCAGCTGTTTTGCTCGTGGAACACTTCCTTTGTCCGGAGCTAAAACTATCGCTCTGTTCGGCAACGGCGTGGTAACTAAGTGCTGTTTTATACTTTCAGCGAATAGGCTTGTCGAAAGAATATTATCAATTCCATCTGTTTCGCTGTGAGTATCAATACAGCAAACATCATCAGCGCCGGAAGCTGAAATAAGTTTAACGGCAAGTTGAGCCGGTACCGCTCCTCCAACAATTATGCGATCTTGTCTTCCATAACCAAAGTATGGAATAAACGCATGGATTTTGCCTGCGCCGTTACGTTTTATTGCATCAATCATCAGAAGAAGGTTCATAAAATTGGTATGTAACGGCAAAACAAGTGATTCGGCTATAATGACCGGATCTCTGTCAAAACTGGCTTCAATTTTTATTTCCGAAGTTTGGTCAGTTTTATTGCGGACACAGCATTCAACAATTTCTGCACCCAACTTTATGGACGCTTGAGATGCCAGGCTATAGTCGCAATTCGGCCCACATATAAGCTTCATCTCATGTTTTTAGTTATTAACGAAGCAAACTCGACAACAAACACTATATGGTTGGGGCGGAAGGATTCGAACCCACGATGGCGGGACCAAAACCCGCTGCCTTACCGCTTGGCTACGCCCCAATTAAGCCTTTCGACCGGCTTTAATGCTTTATACTTTTTTACAATACTGTGCTATGTTTAGCAATATGGCTTAAGCGGTTTTTAAATGGAGCTCTATGAACATAGTTTCTAATCTTCTTCAGGGCAAACACGGTATAGTCATGGGAGTCGCTAACGAGAGGTCGATTGCATGGGGCATAGCAAAAACCCTAAGCAGCCATGGGGCAGGGATAGCTTTCAGCTATCAGTCTGAGGCGCTGTTTAGAAGGCTTAAACCGTTAGCGGAGACAATTGGCTCAAGCATCCTTATAGAATGCGACGTGGCGAGCGAAGATAGCATAGACGCCTTTTTTAAACAACTCACAGCTAAATGGTCGACTGTCGACTTTTTTGTTCATGCAATAGCCCACTCCGATAAAGATCAGCTAAAGGGCAACTATTACGATACGACAAAGGACAACTTCCTTAAAAGTTTAGACATTTCTTGCTATTCATTCACATCCTTATGCAGAAGGATGCAAAGCGTCATGTCAAATGGTGGAAGTATGGTCACCCTTTCTTACCTTGGGTCGGAGCGAGTAATGCCGAACTATAATGTCATGGGAATCGCGAAAGCGGCTCTGGAATCCAGCGTCAGGTACATGGCAATGGATCTGGGCCCAAGGAACATAAGGGTCAATGCTATATCTGCGGGACCGATAAGAACTCTCGCTTCGGCTGGCATAAATGACTTTAGGTATATTTTGAAATGGAACCAGCACAATTCCCCATTAAGACGGAATACAACCCCTGAAGACGTTGGAGGGGCTGCTGTGTTCTTGGTCAGTGACTTAGGCGCCGGAGTAACGGGCGACGTTATCTATGTGGACTCAGGCTACCATTCGATTGGAATGAAAGCTATTGACGCGCCAGATATATCAACAGTTGTGACCAGCTCGTCTGGCGGCGATTTATCCTCTGTATAGCGGAAATTCTTTTATAAAATTGTTTTTAAAGCGTGGCGAGTTTATGTTTATTCAAACGTTTTGAGGAAAAATAATGATGATATATGGGGTTCTCGCTTTTTGTTTGTTTGGAGTACTGCCGGCAAACGCCAGCCAGAGCGCGGCCTTGATTGAGACGCGAATTGCAAATATAGAAGATACGCTGAAGCAGCTTACCGGTGTTGTTGAGCGAATCCAACATAATTTTGACAAGCAATTGGAAGAGAGCAGGAAATTGCACCAAGATATAGCTTTAAGGCTGGATGAAACAAAGGCTTCTTTGGAAGAATTAAAAGAGTCATTAAAGAAGACGGCGCAAACCTCCGTAAAAAAAGCTGCTGCATCGACTGATAAGACGGCGGACAATAAAGCGACCTTAAAGGCGGGCCAACCAAATAAGCCTTCAGAAGATAGCATAAAAGAAGTAAAGGCTTTAATGGCGCAGGGATCATATAAAACTGCGCAAGCCAGAGCTAAACAATATATTTCCAAGTTTGGCGAATCTTCTTCTGAATCTCAGACGCTTTATTATTGGCTGGGCGAGGCATGTTACGGCGAAAAGTCTTATAGTGAAGCCTCTCTTGCATATGTAAAGGGATATAAAATTAATCCTAATTCCTCGAAAGCTCCGGAGTTGCTTTACAAACTTTCTAAGACTTTGATTGCGATGGGAAAGAAAAAAGACGCAAAGGTAACTTTGGAAAAACTTTTGGCGGATTACAAGGATCTGTCTCCAAGGCTCAGAAAGCTAGCCGAGCAAGAAAAATCGAAAACAAGCAGGCAGTAATGCTTCTTGAGTTGAGTGATAAGTTTTCTTTAAACATGCAAAAGTTGCTGTCCGGGGACAATACCGTCAAGTCCGGAGAAAAGGTCTTTGTATCAGCGTTGTCTGGCGGTGCGGACAGCATGTCTTTGACACTCTTAATCAATGAGTGGATGCATACCAATAGCGGTAAACTTTTTACCGTTACCGTTGATCATTCCTTAAGGCCGGAGTCAGCCGAAGAAGCAAAAACTGTTGGGAAGTGGATGAAAGATTACGGAATTAGCCACCACATTCTTAAATGGGATCACGGCAGTATTCTTTGCGGACACAAACAAGTTCGTGCAAGACAAGCCAGATATGATCTATTGTTCGACTTTTGTAACAAAGTCGAAGCCGATTATTTGCTTGTTGCGCATACTTTGGACGACCAGATAGAAACCTTTTTTATACGGCAAGAATTCCATAGCGGAGACTATGGTCTTGCCGGAATAAACGCAGTGGTTAAACCTCCTCAAACAAGAACAGTGATGATAAGGCCCTTACTTAACGTATATAAAAACGAGTTGAAATCATATCTTACTTCCATTAGGCAAAAATGGATTGAAGACCCGAGCAATTTAGATAAAAAATGTAAAAGAGTTCGAATAAGAATGGAAGTGGCGGCTAAGGCTGATAAAAAATTAATTTGGCGAAGAATTCTTGCGTTAAACGAGTCAAGGCAGAATTTGGAACTTGCCGCCGAAAATTTCATAAGCTTACATACATCCGTTAAAAAGTTTGGCTATGCCGTTTTGCCCAGCAATGAGTTTTGTAAACTCGATCCTTGCGTGCAAAAGCATGTAATGAGAAGGCTGTTATGGTCGCTTGGCGGAAAGCAATATCCAGCTTCACTTGATCAATTAGCGTCAATTGTTGCGCAACTAAAAAACCTGGTCAGCAGAAAAAAGGTCAACGTTTCAGGATGCCTGGTTGCGCAAAGAAAAGATTATGTCCACATAATGCGAGAACTGCGTGGGATAAGCGACATGAAAGTTGTCGGCAATAAATTCTGGGACAGAAGATTTTTGATATCGGCAAACAGCCCATTGAACGTTACACATGCAGGGCTAGAAAAAGCCTCCGAACTCAGAGAGTTTTTTGGAGGCGGCTCAATGTTTGTCGAAGGATTTGGCTCTCTCCCGGTCATTAAACAAGGAAGCGAAACGCGGCGCTTCTCCAACCCGGATACCGCGATTTTCCGGTCCATGGTTAACCTTACGGACGAATTTGTATACTTGAACTAAAAACCGAAAGCGTGACGCCTCACAATATTATCTGAAGAAAAACTGTTATATACTTAAGTTAATTTTTAGAGCTTGAAGCCTTTATGCGCAAACAATCTCTCGTCAGAGGGATGATCTGTATGGAGCTTGCGATTTTTATATACGCGGCTTCTGACTGTCTGATGAAATATGCTGTGATGCCGGATTATTCTTTGCTCCAGGTCATTTTCATCAGGGATTTAATTCGTATATTGCCTATGATTTTGGTGGCCTCTCTTGCCCCGAAAGGTCTGCTTTTCTATCTTAAAACGCGCCGAATAAAGGCCCATGCTATAAGGCTGGTATTCAGCATAGCGAACACAGTTCTCTTCCTGCTGGCCATTCAAACCACTTGCCTGGTGAACGTATATACAATGAGCTACACAACAGCGATTTTTACCACCTTATCAGGGTGTCTGCTTCTTAAAGAAAAAGTCTATGCTCGACTATGGTTGTCAGTGATAACCGGCTTTATTGGGGTAGTAATAGCTCTGAGCCCGAAAGAAGAGTGTTTTAACGCTAACATAGGAGCATTCGCTGCTCTTGCAGGAGCATTTTTTGCGTCAATGAATAAAGTCTGTATGCGGAATTTGTCCAAAACTGAGCACAGCCTTACGATAACAATCTACCCAAACTTAGTTATCATCGCGCTGCTTTTGCCGTTTTTGCCACTTTTTTGGAAGCCTGTACCCATTGAACAGATTCCCTATTTTATATCAATAGGCATATTACTGGCGACTGCTCAGTACTTGATAGCTATGGCGCTGAGTTTGTCAGACAGCTCGGCCTTGGCTCCGCTTGACTATACTTCATATATATGGGTATTTGCCTTAGATTTTATCATGCTTGGAACGACGCCGACTCCACAAAACCTAATCGGGGTCAGTATCATAATGTTAAGCGGCGCTTATATATATTACAAAGCGAAACAGAATTCGGAAAAAATGGCTAGTAGGCACGGTCTATAATTGTATTTTCTATTGCCTTAGCTTCTTGCGGATCAAAGTCTATGTTTAAAAACTTGGAAAACCTGGATACTAAGTCGGGAATGTACGGAAAAAACTTCAGAATAAACAATTCTAAAAATATCTTTCGTTCTAAGGCAAATTTGAACAAATCTGACTTACTTTTAAATTTTATGCAGTAGGAATTATCACTTCTTTTCGCAAAGATATAATATAGATAGTCTTTAAAACTTTGACCAGTTGGCATTTTTTCGTTTGGATAACTGCACTGCATATAATCCATAATTTTTCGGATATCGCCCAACCAATCTTTGAAAAACAGACGCATAAAAAAAGAATTCCCCTGCGATGCAGCCGCTTGAGACGAGCCCAACTGCCTTATGTAAGTTGTTTCATTTATATGCGAGACTTTTCCCTTGGACAGCATAAAGTAGCTGAAAAACAGTTCCATTGGCCCAAGGTCCGATAGGTACATTTTATCCATATCTTTATACATTTGTTTTAATACTTCAGACTTAAAAATACTGTACCAGATAGAACAACAAAAAGGCTGCCAAGAGGTGATTCTTTCAACCACTGAATCTTGATCAAGGTTCACGGGAAAATCCATATCGTTGCTATAATATTTTTTCCAAAATATATGCTTGCCATTTGGTTTTGAAGAATCAGGATACGGAATTAATCCTTTGATTCGACCGTTACAACCAACACAATCTTGATTGTTTTCCATAAAATCTACGGCTGCTCTTTGCCCGCTTACAATGGGAAAATCATCATTGTCGCATAACATGACATATGGAGTTTTCACCAGAGCAGAAGCTGATTGGGCTTTCCTTGCATATGCATATATGTCTTTGTCGACCGGATATCTTACGTATTCGTGATTAAAACTAAAACATTCGTTCCGAAAATATTCTTCATTTTCGCTTAGCTCCGACCCATCGGCAAAGATCACATGAAACGGATATTTTATATCTTGCAAGTAAGAGCAAAGTCTCTTAGTAAAAGCGAATCTGTCTTTTAAAAACACGAGAAGCGTCAGCTGATCAAAGCTGGACATTTGCAAACATCTCTGCCTTCGAATCTTTATCTGACACTATCGGGCCGCTGGAAATCGGCCAATTTATATTTAGTTCCTGGTCGTCCCACCGTATCGACAGATCGTCGCTTATATCATAGTATCTTGAACATTTATAACTGATAACAGCCAAATCGCTTAAAACGTAAAGGCCATGCGCACAACCATTTGGCATATAGATTTGCTTAGGGTTATCGGAATTAAGTTGGATGCTAAAATGCCGTTTGAAGGTTTTCGAATTTTTCCTAAGGTCTGTCACTACGTCATATATCTCTCCATACGCGACGCCAATTAACTGCGATTGATGTTTGGAATAATGCAGACCTTTGAGAACATTCTTGCGTGCCAACGAGATATTATCTTGAACAAATTTTCCACAGAGTTCGTTATACTCGTTCTCGCGAAAACTCTCATACACAAAACCGCGTCTATCTTTGTGTACTGCCGGCTCCAGTATCAATACACCCTCTATAAAGGTTTTTGTTACGTTCATAAGATCGACTCCAAATAATTTTTATATTTGCAATGCGGTATAGATGTAATTAGATATTTAAGCTGTTCTCCGGAAATAAAACCCATACGCCAAGCTACTTCTTCCAGGGAACCAATTGTTACTCCTTGCCTGGATTGAATGACCTCAACATAATTCGAGGCATTATTAAGCGCCTGCGGAGTGCCGATATCAAACCAAACGTACCCCCTTCCGAACACCACCGCGGATAAAAGTTTATCAGCGTCATATTGATTGATCAAGTCCGTCATCTCCAGCTCGCCCCGCAGTGAAGGAGAAAGCCTTTTTGCTCGTTCAGCAACAGATGAATCAAAGTAGTAAAAACCCGTAATCGCCAGATTTGAAGAAGGTTTTTTTGGTTTTTCGAATACAGATACAACTTTGCCTTCTTTATCCAGCTCAGCAACGCCGTATCGACCCGGATCATTAACGGGATACAAAAATATTTTTGAGCGCTCATAAGGCTCAACCTTCAGCATTTCTGTAATTGCGTGACCATGAAAAAAGTTATCCCCCAGAATCATTATTACAGGATCGCCGCCTATAAACCGCTCGCCAATTATAAACGCCTCCGGCAGTCCTTTTGGCTCATATTGAGGCGCATATAACAACTCTATTCCAAGCTGGCTGCCGTCGCCGAGCATACGTTCGATCGACTGAATCCCTTCAGGAGAACTTATTATCAATATTTGCCTGATCCCAATGAGCATTAAGGTGCTAATGGGATAATAGATCGCAGGTTTATCATATATAGGCAGCAACTGCTTATTGCAAACTGCAGTCATCGGCCACAACCTGCTTCCACTGCCACCGGCCAAAACTATTCCTTTTTCAACCTTCACAATCCGTCCTCAAGATTCGCGTATCGAGATCGATGGCCGCATTCTCTTTTATCACATCCCATCCAAGTTTTTCGTACCATAAATGAATGTTTTTATCAGTGGTAAAAAGATAAGTTTTATCAAAGCCAAAACTTTTTGCTTGCAACTTAACAAAGTTAACAAGTTTTGCTCCATACCCTTTGCAACGGTATTTAGGCGACACAAGCAAGTGCATCAAGCATGGAGTAAATTCTTCATTATTTGGAATACCTTTTTTGGTTAGACTAACAGTTCCTATCAGTTCGCTATTTTCCAAGCATAGATAACACATATCTAGTTTGTTAGTGTTCAGTCGGCTTAAAAGCAGCGTTTTCGAACGTTCGACGTTTTGGGTATTTTTTCCCCATGCTTCTAAGTACCATTGTGAAATTGTATCAATAAGCCCTAGATGGTTTGCCAAAAAATCAATTCGGATTGGGTCTATACTCATGTTCATAAAAAGATTAAAGATTTTTAATAAGCCAATTCGATACAGTTTGCCAAAAGCCTTCAATGGAGGAAACTTTGGTTTGCTCAATATTTTCGGCCGTGTTGGATTCCATAGATTTTGCGTATGCAAACATCATTAAACCGGCTGCAGCTGAGAAATCTGGCTTAATATCCAAAGCGGTCGACGCGGATTTTATTCGCCTTATCGTTTCGATGGATACGGGTTTTCCGAACCTATCAGCTACCAGGTTTTTAAGGCCTGGGAGTTGGCAACCGCCGCCGGTTAAAATAATTTTCCTTGTAATTGTTTCCAGGTAAGGTTTTGTGTCAAAATGAGCCTTAAGTTTATCTAAAATTTCGTTTACTCTTGGAATAATTATTCTAAGAAGCTCAGATCTTGGAACTTGCTGTAGAGTAAGATCATTTTGATCGCTCAGTGGCGCTAGTATCATTTCTTTATTGTCGTTTGCTGAAGGAAGCACTGATCCGTAAAGCGTTTTCAATCTTTCCGCACTTTCATAGGAAGTTTTTAGACCATAAGATAAGTCGTTTGTAATATGCGCCGACCCAATCGGCAATGTTTCTACGCATATAAGCGACCCTTTATAAAAAGTTGCAAAGGAGGTTGTTCCTCCGCCAAAGACAATTACCGTCACGCCGGAGTTGATATCCTCATCGTCTGTTACCGCAGCTGAGGCTGCGTAGGGCTTCAAAAAAACGCCGTCGACTTTTATGTGACACCTGGAAACGCTTAGCAACAGGTTATTAAGCGTCAATTTGGGAACCGCTACCACATATAGTTGCACGCCAAGCTGCCGTCCGATCATGCCAACCGGATCGCTGACGCCCGTATTACCGTCTATAGTATATTCGATAGGTATTACGTGAATAACCTCAAAGCCTTCGCTCCTTAGGTCGGGACGTGCGCGCGCAATTACTCTTAATACGTCTTGTTGGGTAATGACTTCGCCTTGGACTTCAAGTGAAGCAGCATATACGCTTGCCAATACTTTATGGCTGGATATACTTACGGCAACTGAGTTTATCGCCACTCTAGCAGTATTTTCGGCATAATCGACAGCCTTGATTATAGCGTCTTCAACGGCACTGACGTCTGTTATAAAACCGGATTTTACTCCTTTGCACAGACACTGACCGTATCCAATTATATCAAAACCTCCACCTTCCAGCGGCTTTGCGACAGCGCAGCAAATTTTTGTGCTGCCTATATCAAAAACAGCCACATGTTTATCCTTAAGCCATCTGTTTGCCATATCTAAATCTCTTTGCCGAAAGCTCTTGTTTTCTCAAGCAAAGCCTTTGCTTGTTTGCCCCTAACAACATATCGGCCAGCTATTCGCATATCTATTACAGAAATCTCGTGATCCAGAATAGATAAATTTCTATGAAGATCATCGAGCTTAGCCAAAGCTATTTGTAATTTTTCTTCCGGCATCATTACCTTTATTTTATCAATATAAATATCCCATCTTCGGCGCCCTACTCTTACGTACGAGGAAATCCTTTTAGACAAATCAGGACAGCAGTTCAGTGCAGCAAACAGAATCTTAGCCTCCGTTGACGCGCCCTCTCCTACAACTAAAGGCAAATCCGGTCTGACGGAGCAATCCTCGTCTTTGTCGCTGAGTATAACGCCGTCCTCATCTATCAAATAGCATTTATAGTTATGCTGCCATCTTGCCAATGGTACACGTTCAACAACATCAATTTTTATGGTATCTGGCAAACACCTTTTTATTGTCGTTGCCTTGATCCAAGCAAGATTTTTCCTCAGCAAATGCCTTTTTTTTTCTAAATCGACAGAAAAAATCGAAATTCCTTTCCTAAGGCCAAGAGCTGCAGTTATTGAGTTTTTATGCGTATTTACCGTATCGCAAACCGCATTTGGTTCCGTGCCAATATCTTTGCTGGGCGGTGTAATAATATTAATTTCGAGATTCTTAAAACATAACCCAAGAGCAAGGGATATTTTATTAAACTGACTTTCCCAATTTGGATAGAATGCACAAAACAGCAGTGCGATTGCGGAAATCTCTGCAAAAATATATCTAAACGACAGGTATTTATACTTCCTGCGCTTACCTGTCCCTACTTGTTTGGACACGCCTGTTTTACCATCCAATCAACCAGCCGGTCTATACTTACTCCTAAATACTTAGCCTGTTCCGGCACAAGCGAGAGTTCCGTAGCACCGGGCTGAGTATTGACCTCCAAAATGTAAAGATCTCCCGGCTCTCCCTTCGTGTCGTTATAACGGAAATCCACCCTGGATATTCCTCTGCAACCTACGGCTTTAACCGCTCGAGACGCCATATCCATAGCATTATCATAAGCTGAAGCATGTATAGGCGCAGGCAACAAATGTTTTGCCATGTTATCAGTAGTATATTTCGCTTTATAGTTATAAAATTCTGTTCCGACGGGGACAATCTCGGTCACCGCCAAAGGTTTATCTCCCATCAAACCGACCGTTAACTCTCTGCCCGGAATGTAGCGCTCAACTAGCATGTCGCCAAACGCCCAGCTTTTCACGATAGCCTCTACGTCAGTATCTTTGCGTATTATGCTAACCCCTATTGAAGACCCTTCTTCATTTGGCTTGACAACAAAAGGCCGGATGAATGGATCTTGCTTTAACAACGCGTTCGGCTCAATTATAAACCCATCAGCGCAAGCTAGACCGGCAGACTCCAAAATATTTTTAGTTACATGCTTGTTCATTGCAACTGACGATGGCAGGACTCCCGAGTGCGTATACGCAATTCCCAAGACGCTCATCAAACCCTGCATGCAACCATCTTCCCCCTTCGTGCCATGAAGGGCATTAACCACAACTTGGGGAGCGCAGGCCCTTAACTGTTCTATAAAGGAGTATACGTCCTTAGTCAGATCAATCTCCGTTACTTTATATCCCAAACGTCTGAGCGCGCTTGCATAGCACGCGCCGGAAATGAGGGATACTTCCCTTTCACTGGAAGTTCCGCCTTTAATAACGCAAATATTGCTCGAAGAGTCGCCCATAACTTTCTTTACACTCTGTCAGAATCTCTATTCAATAATACTATCATGCTCGTACATAATGTTTACACTATTACGCTTGATGTTTTGGAACGTCAAAACGCTGACCTTTAATTACTAATAACTATATTCAAGGCGCATAAAAATTCAGCAAAGATAAAAACGCCATCGATCGCTTATGGCGGCGCTTACATTGTAAACGTCGCGGAGCATTCCTCATGTCATTAATACCAATGAAACAGCATTGCTCCGATCATGCCTCGTAGTCATTACGAAAAACAAACCGCCTCTGTATGGAAAAATTTAATAAGAACAGGGCAGATTCGACCGCCATCTTTACAACAAACGTGTTGATTTTCCAAAGATTAGTCAGATAAGACACCAGCAAGCATGAACCGGTAAGCGACATGCATGCCAGAGCAAAGAATTTGGCAAAAGATTTCTTGTTTGACTTAATTGCCGAAAAAACCCAGCTTTTATTTATATTATAATTTACCGACATTGATATTCCTCTGGCGACAACGGCGCTGTACACTAAGCTCTCAGACAAAAGGAAAAATATGGCAAACAAAACATAGTCGACGACAGATGAAGTCAAAGAAGAAACCAAAAACCTAAACAAAACAAAATATATACGCATAGAATCCAGCAATGGATCAAAGTGCGAGGTTTTGTTCCCTTCGATATAAATTGTGTCAATCGGCTCTTCAATTATCTGGCCGTTTTCTTTTCCAACATAGGCAAGAACGTTAATTTCATATTCATATTTTTCACCTTTCAAGGTCATGAATTTTCGAAAATATCTCGAAGGTATTCCCCGCAGACCGGTCTGAGTATCAGAAATGTTCTTGCCGATTATGAATTTGAATACATATTTGGTAATGATGTTCCCGATCCTGCTTCTTAATGGTATGCTTCCTTTAAATTGCCTACAGCCGAGAATCATCGCTTTTTTGCTTTGCAATTTATTGACAACTTTCATTATATCCTTCACAGTATGCTGACCATCAGCGTCAGCCGTGACAATCCCTGCGCTGTCCGAAAAATTTATCATCACATGGTTTATGCCAGTTTTTATCGCTCTGCCCTTTCCAAGGTTAACACCGTGTTCCAAAACCGAACAGTTTTTGATTTTTCTAAGAGATTCAAGCGCAGTATTGCTTTTTGCAATACTGCCGTCATTTACAACAATGACAAATAAATCAGAGCGAACAATGTCGTTAACCAGCTTGACCAATTCTTCATCAGGATTATATGCGGGGATTAATACAACAGGCTTATCTTCTTTCATTTTTTCACAAATACTGCAGAAATCATCCAACGCTTATTTTCACGTAGCACGCATACAAAAGTATTACCCTTATCGTCGGTTATACTGTCAAGATCCAGCCAATTTTTGATTTTTTCTCTGCATTCTTCTTGTATAATCAAGACGATACCGTCAACCATGCAATTGTTGATGCCTCGCTTGAATACTTCGACGCTAGGGATCCATACAAGATTCCTGCCGGAATGATAAGCAGAAATGAACCAGTTATTGATCATTAACACTGAATTATTGCTAAAATTATTCCTGATGAATTTATCAGTTTCTGATAAGTCCGTTACGTCCAGTTTTTCCCTGTAAATCGCTTCTTTAGTAAAGCTACTTAAGTCGAGCGCCCCCTTACGCATAAACAGCGCGCCCGAAACTATTGAATATCCGGCAAAAATACTTACTAATATGTTTCTTGTTTTTTTGTTCGTCGGCTTCGTGCAGAACTCATACGCAACGATGTAAAACATCGGAATGGCATAGATGTAATACCTAGCGTCGCAACCTACTCCAGCAATTATCGAATAGCAAATTAACGGCGGAAGAACTGCAATAATCGCAAAAACTGCCATTTTTTTCATTACAGTATCCCGTTCACACCTCGTTTGGCAGAATAAAAACATAATCGTAAACAAAAATGCACAGGGAAAATGGCTGTATAAAAACTTAGACGACCAATGCAGGAACCAGGTAATCATGCTTATAAATTCGGTCTTTTTAAAAGACCTCATGATATCGTTGACGTAATATTGTACGGAGTTATCTTGAGTTTTTATGAAGGCGCTAAAACAAATCTGGAACACAAAGACTGTAATCAAAGTCCCAATCAGAATTTTTAGAAACTCTTTAAAGAATCCGCCTGCGCCAATTCTGTTTTGCTTCAGCAAAGGCAGGATCGGCACAAATTGAAGCATCTGACCTCTAAACAATCCCGCAACTCCAATCAAAACTCCAACGCCGAAACCATTAAAGCGGTTTGTGACCATACCCCAGAATATAACCATGATTATAGTCCACGCCCAAGGGTCTGTTATTGGCCTGCTGGTAGTGTGCCATATCTGAGAATTAATCAGAATTAAAACTAAAACCAGAACAGCATGGCGACTCGGGAAAAATCTTTTAATTGCAAATCCCAGAAAAATGTTTCCTACAGCGGCTATAAAGGACGAAAGGTAGGTCAAGTGTAAAACGCTTACTTTCCCCGTCAGCTTAAAAAACAGGCCAATTATGATGGAGAATAAATGGTTAGGGTACAGGCCCCCTATATAATCGCTGGAAGTTATTCCTTTCTCAAGCTCTACATATCCTATCGCAGACGGCCAAGACGCCCCATCTCTTAAGAAGCAAGCCCCGTTGGTTATGTATCCCAAGACGTCATAGTAATCATAAATGCCTTTGCCGATTGCAAGAACCAGCACTTTCAGTAAGACTGAGAGGAGCACTATGAATGCGCAGTATCTGTATCTTCTTTGAACTAAGCAATCAAAAAAGTTTAATTTGATCCCCATGTTAAAAACGCAAAAAAATGTTAAATTCACATCGTATTTTAGTATCTGCAAATGGAAAACATATCAAGCATAATTCTAGCCGCGGGTAAGGGGACGAGATTTAAATCTGAAGCGCCTAAAGTCTGCCATAACGTTGGCGGGCTAATGCTGTTCTGTCACGTGGTAAAGTCTTGCATAGATTCCGGAATAAAAGACATAGTTTTAGTTGTTTCTCCGACGCTGTCTGACATATACAATGAAATACCTGCTTCATTTAATCAATCCGCTAAAATAAGGACGGCTATTCAGTCGAAGCCTTTGGGTACCGGTGATGCAGCGCTTTGTGGGTTTAAGCAATGTTCTGAGAAAAGCGAGTGGATTATAATCCTATACGGCGACACGCCATTAATTCAGCCGAAAACGATAGAGTCGATGCTGCAAGCGGCGGATAACAGAACGGGGGTTGTAATCTTAGCAATAAACCCAGAAAACGAGGCAGGTTATGCAAGACTAGTATCCGATCAGGACGGTGATATATTTTCTATTGTCGAAGAGAAGGATACCGCCTCTTATAAACTTAGGCGCGGTCATTCCTTTTTATCGTTGTGCAATGTCGGAATGCTTATACGGCGTAAAGCAGCAGAGAAACTGCTAAACAAGTTACTGCCAAGCTCAACCACAAAAGAGATATACATTACGAACATTATCAGCCTTGCCCGTGAAGATGGATGGATTTGTCGTTATGTGGTTGGCAAATCACAGGAGCTTAAGGGAATTAATAATCGAACAGATTTAGCGGTCGTTGAAAAATCTTTTCAGGAAAAAATGCGCGCCTCTGTGATAGAAAATGGTGTAGAGCTGGTTTCTCCGGAAACCGTTTATTTTTCTCACGATACAATAATCGAGCCTGGCGTTAAGATACACCCTTTCGTTACGTTTGGTCGGGCAGTAACTATCAGGTCCGGAAGTGAGATCAGGTCGTTCTGCGCTATTGAGGGCGCTGAAATTAAGTCAAGCGCTATAATAGGGCCTTTCGCAAGAATAAGGCCCGGAACTTTGATACAAGAGAATTCGTGCATAGGAAATTTCGTCGAGGTCAAGAAATCTAATATAGGTTCCGGAACCAAAATCAGCCATCTAAGTTATATAGGCGACACGTCGACAGGATCCGACGTAAATATTGGTGCCGGGACAATAACTTGTAATTATGACGGATTTAAAAAATCCAAAACAAATATTGGGAATAAAGCCTCCGTAGGCGCCAATTCATCGCTCATAGCGCCAATAAATATTGGGGCAAGAGCAATACTAGGCGCTGGAAGTGTGGTGACGGAGGATGTTCCGGACGACGCATTGGCTTTGGGGCGCGCTCCGCAAATAATCCTTAAAGGAAAAGCGGAAAAGCTCCGGAAAAAACGGGCAACGTGAGAGCGTTAGCAGAGGCAATAATTCATGACATCTTTTGGAGCCTGATCTGTTTTAAGCGTAGATAAAATACTAACTTCGACTCGTAAAACATGTTGCATTGCAAAAATAATTCTTAGAATGAGCAGCTTTTTTAAATATGAATGACTTTAGACAGTTAAGATGGGTTTTTGGGTATATAACCATCGCTTCAGCCGGGAAAGTTGCCTGAGTAAATACATGCCATGTGCGGAATAGTAGGCTTCGTTGGCCATAAAAACGCTGCAAACAAAATAATCAACGGATTAAAAAGGCTTGAATACAGAGGATATGATTCGGCCGGTATAGCTTTGGTCGAAAAGGGTTCTGGTAAGCTTTGCGTTATAAAAACCGCCGGAAAGATCGCAGATTTAGAACATGAAGTTCAATCGGGGTATAGCGGCTCATCTGAGACAGGGATAGGGCATACCAGATGGGCGACTCATGGCAAACCGACCAAGGATAATGCCCATCCGCACGCTACCGAATTTATCGCGCTTGTCCACAACGGAATTATTGAAAACTACGCTGATTTAAGAAAGAGGTTAGCGTCCTATGGCATATCTCTATACAGCGATACCGACACAGAAGTTGTTGCGCAAATGATAAGTTTCCTTTTTTCAAAAGGAGCATCTCCGCTTGAGGCTGTGCAACAAACCATCTCTTTAATTCAAGGCGCCTATGCTTTTGGCGTAGTTTTTAACAAACATCCGGAAATGGTTATATGCGCTCGTCAAGGAAGCCCCCTTGCAGTGGGAACAGATGTTGACGGCAGGCTTTCTCTTGGATCCGACGCAGTTGCTTTGTCCGGCTTCGCCAGTCAAATCATCTACCTTGAGAGCGGCGATATCGCACAGCTTTACTCGAATGGGAATTTAAACATTTTTGATAAAGAAAATAACGAAGTAAAAAGACAATGGCAGCCAATCGATAAAGATCAGGCCGCTCCCGATAAAAAGGGATACGAGCACTTTATGTTGAAGGAGATATTCGAACAACCGTCAACAATTAAAAATACGCTCACACATTACATTGGACGGGCGGTCAATAAAACAGACAATGTGCTTGAAACAAATATTCACCCCAGCGGGCTAAACTGGAACCAAATAAATCATATCACCATTGTGGCCTGCGGAACTTCTTATTATGCAGGACTGGTTGCCAAATACTGGTTTGAAAAATATGCAAGGATACCGGTCGAAGTAGATGTAGCCTCTGAATACCGATACAGAACGCCTCCAATTTACGAAAAGTCCATAGGCATTTTTATATCCCAATCAGGCGAAACTGCGGATACGTTGGCCGCGCTTAGATATATGAGAAGCCTTGGACACATGTGCGCCGCTATTGTAAACGTTCCGACAAGCACCTTGGCAAGAGAGGCTGACGCGGTGCTTCCAACCTTTGCCGGAACAGAGGTAAGCGTAGCTTCAACCAAAGCTTTTACTGCTCAAATGACAGTTTTGGCATATATGCTGATAGAGGCTCTTAAAACGCGCAATTGCATTGATTTATCTGCAGATTTTGCAAAAGAGATTTTAGATATAAATGAACTCATATCAAGAGCCTTGGACACAATGCAAAAGCTGGCTCCTCTTGCGAAAAAATTATCAAAGGCGAAAGACATTATTTATTTTGGCCGAGGAGCGCTTTACCCCATAGCTATGGAAGGCGCTTTAAAGATGAAAGAGCTCTCCTATATTCACGCGGAAGGCTATGCTGCCGGAGAGATGAAGCATGGCCCTATTGCCCTTATAGACAAAGGTATGCCGATAATTGTCCTTTGTCCTTATGATAAAGACGGTTTGTTTCATAAAGTGGTTTCAAATATCTGCGAAGCGGAAACCAGAGGGGCGCAGATATCCGTACTTACTTGCAATAAAGGACGAGCGTTGTTTAAAGAAATGGGACTTAAGTACTCCACATATTTGTATCCGGAAACAACTCAGTTCACTGCGCCAATGCTTTACAGTATCCCTGTACAATTTCTGGCTTACCTAACCGCGCTTAACCGCGGAGTCGACATCGATCAACCCAGAAATCTGGCAAAATCTGTTACGGTTGAATAGGCTAATCTTTCGCAGTCTTTGACAAAACTTCTGGTTTTAGTTTGCGGTCTTTGAGGCAGTCGCTTTCATCTTGGATGAGCTGAGCTTACAAGTGCCTACGATTGCCAAGAAGCAGACCGCCAATAATAAAAGCGCAACATAGGAGACGTTGCCGGTTTTGGACAGTATGTACGTTGCAATAAAGGGCGTAAGTCCACCAAAAGTGGCTTGGCACAATCCAACGACCAATGACACGGCGGTTACTCTGATTTGACGAGGAAAAGCCTCTGACATGAATGCAGATCTCGGCCCGTAAAACGCTGATAAAGAAAGACCAAACATTATCTGAAACATTAAATACCAAAAACCAACTCCGCTTTTTGATAAGGCGATCATTGGATAACATGTGGCCATTACGCCAATAATACCGCTAATCATAATTGGTTTACGTCCGATTTTATCGCTGACGTGACCAAAAACTGCCACCGATAGAATCATGAACATATTTGTAATCGCGCTGCACACAAATGCCATATCAGCTCCAACAATCTCTTTTTGCGTAAATATGTGATTGGGAAGAAAAACCAGAATAGTATAAAGAGATACGCCGGAGAACGCAGTAGAGAAAAAAGCCGCGAGCAGCTGTGGCCAGTAAAATTTAAACGCTTCGGCAATCGGAATAATATCCGTACGCTTTTTAGGAAACGCTTCCGGCGATTCCTTTATGTTTCTTCTGACATAAAAAGCGTATGGCGCTATGAGCACACCTGTCAGAAATGGAATTCGCCAACCCCAAGATTCTAAGGACTGCTGGTCCATAACCCAACTCAGAGTAATCAGTGTAAGCTGGCCGCCAACCAAAGTTCCAAGCAGGCACCCCAGCTCGGAAAAACTTCCGGTTAGCCCTCGGCGGTCGGTTGTCGCTTGCTCGACAAGATAGACCATTCCTCCTGTATATTCCCCGCCAATTGCCATCCCTTGGCATAACCTCATCAGAACAAGCATTGTAGGCGCGAATGCGCCGATTTCCCTATATGTAGGCAGCATTCCGATAATCGCGGTAGACACCGCCATGAGCAATATTGAAGAGAACAAAACCTTTTTTCGTCCATACAAGTCCCCAATATGTCCAAAAATGACGCCTCCGATTGGACGCCCAATAAATCCAACCGCAAACACCGCATAAACGCAAAGTTGGGCGAAATACCCGTCAACCTCATTTGAAAAGAAGTTTTTGGCCATGATGGCTGAAAATGCCCCGAAAATGGCATAGTCAAACCATTCAAGTATATTGCCCAACGAACTTAAAAATATGCTTTTCCATCTTACTTTAGCGGTATTCATCAAAGCTGCCAGACATTAATCCTTGAAAGGGAACTATGCATGGGCAGTAAAATACAACTAAATGCGTCGTTAATTAAAGGCCAATTTTCAAAAACCTCGACGGTGTTAACCGAACGATATTAGAAAAAATTTTTCCAATATAATTACAGAAAGCCAAATATTTCGGGATTTTCGCGACGCTTTTCATAAATGAAAAGCAATACTGAAAAATTCTGTGTACATCTGCGCTATGATGCTGTGGGGGCAGGTCTCATAATTTTTCTGTTTACAAAGCTGACCGCGTCGATAGTTTGTTCAATTAAATCGCTCCAAGGAGCGCAAACAATAGCAGATTTTGCAATAAATATATAAGCAACCATTTCGACGCCGTTTGAAGCCAGAATTTGCTTGCTGGCCACACGCAGACGTCTTTTAACACGATTGCGTTTTACTGCATTGCCTATTTTCTTGGATACCGTCAATCCAATATAAGATACAGACCGATCGTCAAGTTTAGGATTATCAAATTTAAGCGCTTGTAAGACGAAAAATTTGGTTGAATAAAATATTCCGCTGTATCGAGCTTGGGAAAAAATTCTGTGGGACTTAACTGTGTGCAACAAGGGCATTCAAAGACAAAGAATTAAAAACGTAAGCGGAGCTTATCAGAATTCCCTTTGAATCGCGAATTGTTGGAGCTTAGAAATTGTTTTGATTCAATAAAACCCAATTAAATTTAACGTCTTAATGTTGCATAAAAACAACGCGCCCATTAATAATGGTCGCGAGCTTGGCCAATATGCTTAGTAGAACGGGGGGGGGGGGGTATATTCAAGTCGTGTAGATTTTAGAGAGATTTAATTATGAAAAAACTTATGTTGCCGGCATTATTGACTGTTGGACTTGTTGCAGGAGAGACGAATAAGTGTTTTGCGGCTGAAGTCGAAGAGGCTTCCGGGCAAGAATCTGCAGCTTCTGAGGACAATAATGGTTTTTCAGGTTTTTTTGTCGGAGGCGGCGCCGGTATTGACTTTTATTCCGTTGGAGTAAAAAATGAATATGTATCCATCGATTTTAGTCCTAAGCCTTTCGGAGCTGTTTTAGTGGCTGGTTTTGGACAAACGCTGGAAAATCAGGTGTATGTTGGTGGAGAACTGGATATCGGAATAAAAAGCCCGTCTAAAGATGAAAAGACTGTTAAACCCAAAATTAAAAATGTGTCTGTGGAACTGAAGACGAGCTCGAAGGCTCGAGTATTTTCTATCGGCGGTTCCCTAAAAGTGGGATATAGCTTTGATAATGCTCCTCTCCTTGCATACGGACTTGTTGGGTTCGAAAACTACGGCGGCACACTAGATGTATCTGGTCCTAAATCTGCTGAGGTGTCTGGTTCTGGATCCGAGAGTTTTACTTCTTTCCGTCTTGGTGCCGGTTGCAATTATAAGTTTGACGATAACTGGAGCGCGAGAGGAGATGTTTTGTACGCATTTAAGAAAGAAAAGTCACTTAATATTTCAAAAGTTTCGACCAAAGTTGAAGCCGGTAAGTTTGAGATTCGCGCGATGGCGCTTTACAATTTTTCATTATAATCGACTTTTCGTCTCTGGTTTTGAAGGCAGCCGGTTTTCTCGGTTGCCTTTTTTGTTTTCAAAATTGTATCGGTCATTATGATCGGTTTAGCGTATATTTAAATGCCGAATTTTTTAATTTCTGTCTAAACTTGCTGTTCTTAGATTTTTCCGAGACTTTGCCTATAGCGGCTATTGCTTGATCGACTGAGGACAATGAGAATAATTGCTGACCGTCCAAAAATTTAATGTTACCCAAAAATCACGCCGCTGTTTAATAACACAACAAATTAGTCGTAATGTCTTGCAAAACGGAGGGGGGGGGGGGGTATCTTAGCCTTCTGAGGTTTTAAAAGAGAATTACTATGAACAGAAAATTTGTATTGTCAGCATTGTTGTCTGTTGGGCTTGTTGTAGAAGGAACAAATAAATGCTTTGCAACTGAAGTCGGAAAGACTTCTGAGCAAGAAGCTGCAGCTTCTGAGGACAATAACGGTTTTTCAGGTTTTTTTGTCGGAGGCGGCGTTGGTTTTGACTTTTGTTCTGTTGAATTACGAGGTGATGATGTATCACATAAATTTAGCCCTAAGCCTTTCGGAGCTGTTTTAGTGGCTGGTTTTGGACAAACGCTGGAAAACCGGGTGTATATTGGCGGAGAACTGGATTTTGGAGTAAAAAATCCAGCCGAAGATAGTAAGAGCGAGGAAGAAGCTAAGCTAACTGTGAAGATCCGGACACTTTCAATCGGCGGCTCTTTGAGATTAGGTTATTATTTTGATAACGCTCCTACCCTTTTATATGGTCTTATTGGGCTCGAAAACCATGGCGCCAGTTCGGAATGCTTTGAGGCAAATAAAAAAACGAGACTTTCTAACTCTGAATCTGAAAGTTTTACTCCTTTCCGTATTGGCATGGGTTGCAGTTATAAGTTTGGCGATAATTGGAGCGCGAGAGGGGATGTCTTATATGTGTTTAAGAAAGAGAAGAAAAATAAAATCGAGGAAGATTATGAAATAACTATCGGAACCAGCAAGTTTGAGATTCGCGCGATGATGATTTATAACTTTTAAATCTTATCGAAGTTTAAAAGCGTTCTATTTCAACGCTTTTTTAATGCGAACAAATCATCAGCCGGTGGTTTGTGAGATTATAGCTTGAGAAACAGGTTGTATCTACCGCTTGTTATTTTTTAGTTTTGGTTTTTTTATGACTTCACTCATTATAGCTACTGCTTGGTCAATAGAATACAAGGAAAACAGCTGCGTATAGTCCAAAGAAAAATATTTGTTGTCGCACTTTATGTATGGGCCGAAGCGTCCAACGCCGGTTGAAATCTCTTTGCCATCGTCCGGGTGTTTGCCAACGATTTTCGGCTGACTGATAAGAATATTTGCCTGCGATAAGGAAATTTGTTCAGGATCCATACCTTTCGGGACTGCTACGCGTTTTAGGTTTTTCTTAGCTTTGGCTTCGCCCAGTTGAACATAAAAACCATATGGCCCTTTCCTTAAGGTTATATCTTCATTCGTTTTTTGATCTTTACCAAGGAGCTTAGGTTCGTATTTATCATACGGCGCTGTTTCTTTATTTTCCTCGCCGGATGATTTAGAAGCATCGTATAACGCGCGAGTAAACGAACATTTTGGATATAACGAACATCCAAGGAATGCTCCATATCGTCCAAGTTTCAAATTAATGCGACCTTCGCCACAAGTTGGACACTCTCTGGTCTTCTCGGCGCTTTCTCCCTCTTTGATCGGAAAAAGATGATTGCTGAGCTTCCGTTCCACAAAGTCCAAAATTTCAGAGACACGAAGCTCCTTAGAAGCGTCAACGATCTTTATAAATCCTTGCCAAAAATCCTCCAAAACTTTTAAACGAGAAATTCGTGCATTGGATATATCATCCAACCGCTGCTCTAGGTCAGCCGTAAAATCATACTCAACGTATTTGGTGAAGTAGTTCAGCAAAAAGGCGTTCACGATCATCCCTCGCTCTTCCGGGAAAAAACGTTTCTTGTCCAAGCGAACGTAACTGCGGTCCTGCAAAACTTGGATTATATTTGCGTAAGTAGAAGGACGACCAATCCCCAGTTCTTCCAATCGCTTGACAAGGCCCGCCTCTGTATATCTTGGTGGTGATTGGGTAAAATGCTGTTTTTTATCAAGGTCTTCAAGGGCAACTCGCTCGTTTGCGCTGAGCGGAGGAAGCAAAGCGTCCTCCTCGTCTTCCTTTTTGTCGTCGTCTTTTTCTTCTTGATACAGCTTCAGAAAACCGTCAAATGCGATTGTCGAACCTACCGCGCGAAAAACATGATTATTCCTAGCGTCGGATATATCAACAATAACTTGGTCTATAAGCGCCTGTTGCATTTGGCAAGCGACGGTGCGCTTCCATATAAGTTCATAAAGTCGCCAAAGATCCCGGTCCAAATTGTTTTGCAGTTGTGAAGGTAACAATGCGACATTGGTAGGCCGCACAGCCTCATGGGCCTCTTGCGCATTTTTCACTTTGTTTTGGAATATTTTTGGCGATTTTGGCAGATATTTTTCACCAAAGTTTTTATTTATCACGTCCCGTATTCCCGAAACAGCATCTCCCGCAAGGTTAACACTGTCCGTACGCATATAGGTAATGAGGCCAACCGTTTCCCCGTCTATATTTACCCCTTCGTAAAGAGATTGAGCCAGCCTCATAGTCTGCTTTGCAGAAAATCCTAATTTCCTTGAAGCCTCCTGCTGCAACGTGGAAGTTATAAAAGGCGGCCAGGGATTGCGTTTTATTGATTTTTTTTCTACTTTTTCTACTTTATATTGGCAATTTTTTACAGCGGATTCCGCAGATTCCGCCAGTTCAGCGTTGTTTAGTGAGAATTTATCGAGTTTTTCGCCGTTCAAAACTGTCAGTTTTGCTGGAAAAACCTCCCCGTCTTTATTTTTAAATAAAGCTTCAAGCGTCCAAAATTCTTGCGGTTTAAAGGCTTCTATCTCAAGCTCGCGATCAGCGATAAGCCTAAGGGCTACTGATTGAACGCGGCCGGCAGACCTGCTACCCGGCAATTTTCGCCACAACACAGGGGATATTGTAAAACCAACAAGATAGTCCAAAGCTCGCCTTGCAAGGTAAGCCTCAATCAAAGAACTATCAAGCTCTCTGGGAGATTCGATCGCTTTGCTTATTGCCGACTTTGTTATTTCGTGAAAGGTTATGCGTCGGATTGGTTTATTTTTTATCCCTTTACTCGAGATTATATCCTTGACGTGCCAAGATATCGCCTCTCCTTCGCGGTCTGGATCGGTCGCTAGCAGCACCTCATCTGCATTTTTCGATTCTTTTACTATCGCATCGACATAACGCTTACTTCGGTCGCTTATTTCCCACGTCATTGAAAATCCATTTGTAGGATCGACAGACCCGTCCTTCGACGGCAAATCGCGCACATGACCATAACTGGCAATTACCTTGTAATCGCTGCCGAGATATTTGTTGATAGTTTTCGCTTTTGCGGGCGATTCTACAATAACCAGTTTCATAGCGTTCTTTATGACCAGGACGTATACTACACACACCTAGGTTTTGTACAAAATCAAATTTTTTGCATAACCCGTTCCCATTTACAAACAGCGTTATCGATGGAAAAATTTTCCTTAATTAGCTCTCTTGCTTTTATGCCGACTTCTTTATTTGGGCTCCTAATAGATGCAACGATAGCGTCGGCCAGCTTGTCAGGAGACCTGACCGGAACCAGTTTATACAGCCCTTGAGTTAACTCTCTCATGCATAAAATATCTGTTCCGATAACCTCACATCCCATATACATAGCCTCTATAACTGCATTCGGCATACCTTCTTTGTGAGACGGGAATATAAAAAGATCGCAAGTTGCTAGCAATTCATTCACATTCCCATATGTTCCAAGGAATTTTATGTGGCGATCCAATTTCAGCTGCCGCGCCTTATTCTCAAGTTTTTTTCTTTCCGGGCCGTCTCCAGCGAATAAACATATCCAATCATCGTTGGTTAAGGTCGACAGATCCTCTTTGGCTATATTCAAGGTCTCCAACAGATCGTCATGACCTTTAAACGCGACCAGCCTGGCCACTGTAAGCAGAACTTTTGTTCTTTTATTAAGCAAAAGATTCTCTCTTACAGATTGAGTATCTACCGGGGAGAGTTGACTAAATTCAGCGGCATTATTAACTATGTAAACCTTATTCCGAGAAATCTTATTCACTTTCATCAATCGGTCTGCTAATTCGTGACTGTTAACGGCAAAAGCGTCAGCGATTCTGTATAAAAACTTTTCATATAACCTTGGAAACAAAGAATATTGACGATCGTTCGTATTACGTATACTTAAAATTTTTCGCCCTCTATCCTGCGCCAACAAACATGCCGTCATTCCAAAAAGCGCCGAATGCGACATCATAAATACAGTCGTCGCATCAGGATAACGCCTAAATTCCTTGTATAAATATGATAGTATTGAGAAAAATTTGTATATCGAGCCGATGAGACCTTTGCTGAACTTGAACGCGCCTGGTTTTATTATGTTTATGCTGTTTTTCAGGAATACTTTGGCAAGCTCGCCATCAACCGAGCTCAGGGTAACAAAGCGGACACGCCAGCCCTTTTTGATCAGCTTTGGAATAACCAAAGCCAACTGTTTCTCAGCGCCGCCAACCGCTGTTGACCCAATTACAAAGCGGACCGACTTCTCCATTAAAAACCTGCCAACGTCATGAGGTTATTATTCACCATTCCAACCCTTCGTCAAGGCGGGTCTGAACGCGTAATTTCAATCTTAACTGAACTTTTATCAGAACGTCATGATGTCGCGGTCGCAGTTCAAGACAGGCGCGAAAACTGTTTCTATCACCTAACTTCAACAGTTAAGCAGATCCATACCAACTCTTTAAAAAAAAACATACTGTCGATGATAAGATTAAGAAAAGTAATAAAGGGCTTTAGACCGGATATTATTGTATCGTTTCTCATGCAGCAAAACGTTATAACGCTTTCCGCCAGCTATGGTTTGGGGATTCCACTTATACTAAGCGAGCGAACTTCAAAAGAATTTTACAGCTCTTTTAAACAGAAAATCTTAAGCAGATTTGGCTTTTATCTTTATAGATTTGCAGATCTGTTGGTCGTCCAAACCGCTAAAATAAATGCTCAGTTTAAAGATATGAAAGATCGGGTTCATGTAATCGTTAACCCTATCAAATTGCCTGATAAGACATGCTACTGCAAGCGCCGAGAAAAACTGATAACAGCAATTGGTCGGCTTGATAAAAACAAAAACCATCGTCTGTTGATTCAATCGTTTTCGAGAATTTCTAACGATTTTTCTGATTGGAAAGTGGAAATATTGGGCGAAGGGCCGGAAAAAAACGCGCTCCAAAAACAAATAAACGACCTGGGGCTGAGAGACCGAGTTCGGCTTTGCGGGTTAACAGAGGATGTATTTTCTGTGCTCGACAAAAGTTCTATATTCGCAATGCCTTCCAGGTTTGAAGGATTGCCAAATGCGCTTTGCGAAGCGATGCTTGCCGAACTTCCGGTCATATATTCCAACATAAGCGGCGCTGACGAGTTGATAAATCCCGGAGAAACTGGACTTCTGGTAAAATCAAATGATGATGGTCAGTTTGCTGAATCAATGGGAACCCTCATTCAAAACCAAGATTTGAGAGAAAAACTTGGAAAAAACGCCAAAAAACACATAATTGAAAATTTTTCGGCGGAAAAAATAGTAAAACAATGGGAGAGGTTGTTTTTTAACCTGTTAAAGAATAAATCGGTTAAAAGCACATGATTCCTAAATATCTTGAGATAACGAATTTATTGTTTTGCTAAAACTATCGTTTTATTGTATATGTTCGGAGTTATTTCTAATATTCGAGGGCGTTTTATGAAAACAATCAAAAAAATCTTGATAGCTCTTTCATGCATCATTTGCGCAGTTGCTCCTTTAGGTGGAATTTTTTATGCCGAGGCTAAGCAAGACCAGCAAGGTCAGTCAGGAGATAAGCAAAAATCATCTGTAAGCGATGAGATAGTTGCGTCGTTCAATAATACTGTTATCCGCAGATCAGAAATAGATAAAACGGTAAATCTTTATATGAACATGGCAAAAACACGTAATATGCAGGTGCCTGAGCGTAGCAAGTTGTTCTTAAACGTGCTCGAAGCGAATATTCGCACCAAGGTGATAAAAGCTGCTGCAAAACAAGCAGGAATAGATCGCGATAAAAACTATCACACGAGACTGATAGATTTGCAGGATCAATTGTTGATAGAGTTGTATCTTGAAAAAGAGCTCACTGCGAAAATTTCCGAACCTGCACTCAAAAGCGCCCATAAGCGACTGGCAGAAAGGATCGCGAAGGAAAAAGAGGTTCGCACTCGTCACATACTGGTGCGCGAAGAATCTATGGCAAAAGAAATAATCGGTAAGCTTGATAAAGGTGCAGATTTTGCAACTTTAGCCGATCAATACAATTCCATGGCTAAGGAGAAAGGGGGCGACTTAGGCTATGTGATAGCAGGCATTATGCCGGAACCAATAAAGAATGCCATCCTAGAGCTTAAACCTGGAGAACATACAAAAACCGCGGTAAAATCACAAGCGGGCTATCATATATTCAAGGTAGAAGACATTCGCGACGCAAAGGTGCCAACGTTTGAGGATTCCAAGCAAAGGCTTGTTGAGGTTGTCAAACAAGAGTTAATGGAAGCTCTAGTAAAGCGGCTTGTTGCACAGTCTAAAGTTAAAGTTTTTGCGAGAGAAGCTGCACAGCAACAACAATAACCTTTGTTAAAAGGTTTAGTCTTAATGTAAGGCTGATAAAGCGAAGAAGGGTTTGTTGCATGATTACGAAGCATCGCATCCGGTCGGCCGCCTAGTAGACCTGAAGATGCGGGGTTATGTTAGCTAAAGCGTGTGTTGACTGTAGCGAGAGAGGATTTTTTCAAGATAATAGACCTTTGAAGTTGCTTTGACCGTGACACAGCGGGTGTCAAAGCAAGCCGCTAATGGCTGTATCTGGATTATCGTCTTTAACAAGGGCCTTTGCAGTTCCGCCTATATTTTGTTAAGAACTTCGGTTGTTTTTCCGCCGCTTGCAAGAAGACTGGCAGAGATTATATAGTCGTTTGTATCTATAAAGATCTGATTATTTTTGGTTAAAAGCTGCAGAATACTGAAAACGTTTCTGGCGAACAGTTTGCTTGCGTCATGCGCTATTTTTCCGGGCATATCGCCATACCCGATTATTGTGACGCCTTTATGCACGATCTTTTCTCCTGCCTTCGACAATTCGCAGTTACCGCCGGATTCCACGGCCAGGTCAACAATAACAGAGCGCGTATGCATGGATTCAACCATCTTCTTCGTTACAAGCATTGGCGCCGGCTTTCCCGGAATCTGAGCGGTTGTAATAACTATGTCAGACTTAATTAGCGCTTCAGTAAGTTTTTCTGCCTGCTTTTTTTTGTACTCAGCACTCATTTCTTTGGCATATCCCCCGTCGCCATCACCGACTTCACCGGCGTCAACCTCAACAAATGTAGCGCCTAGACTCTCGACTTGTTCCTTTGTCGCCGAACGCACATCAAAAGCCGATACTACTGCGCCCAAACGCCTTGCAGTAGCAATTGCCTGAAGACCGGCGACCCCAACTCCGATAACAAGCGCCCTGGCAGCAGCAATTGTTCCCGCAGCCGTCATTATCATGGGAAATATACAAGAATAAGCGTTCGCAGCTTCTATAACGGCTTTATACCCGGCAAGGTTCGCTTGAGACGACAGAACGTCCATACTTTGAGCTCGCGTAGTCCTCGGAATCAGTTCAAGCGCCAACAAATTTACCTCTTGATTTGCCAAAGCAAGAAGGAAGTCCTTATTTACATAGGGATTCATTAAAGCTATAAGCGTCGCTCCTTTTGGGATGTTTGCCGTCCAAATATCTTTGGAATCCACGTGCGGAAGTTTGACTGTTAAAATGATATCGGCCGATTTTAGGACGTCTTTCGCAGATTTTGCCACAATCGCACCGGCTTGGGCATATTCCTCATCACTTATCATAGATAAAGAGCCGGCGTTCTGTTCAATCCTAACTTCGTAGTTTTTATTCACGAGCTTTTTAACGATTTCCGGCGTTACAGCTACACGAGATTCTCCGTTACTTGATATCACGGAAATGATCATATAAAAGCCCAATTAAAACAATTGCTGGCAGTGAGGCTACGACAAGTTCAAGTCTGCTTCAACAGAAAAATGCCGCACGCAAGTCCGTTAACTTACTGGCAATCTTTATTAGCTAGCATTCAGTCATATTCTTGATGTAGGATTAGGCGCTGCGGTACTCTGTAAAGGTTGTTTTATGGTTTGTTGTAGAAAGTGGGTTTTGCTGACGATTGTTGCGTTTTTTTCAACTTCAGCGCTGTTGTGCGAAGCCAAAGGTCAAAATGTCCAGCAAATAGCGCTGATAGACGCGTCAACAGCAGGAGAACAATCAGTCGTTGTAGAACAGGATGTTAATATTGATGGCGTCGCGTATGAAACGAAAAAAATAACTAAATCCGACAAAGCCAAAAACGGTATCGGCGATAACGCATGGGTTCGAGCGAAAAAGTTTTTCGGCAAACTTTTCCAGAAAA
>JAIRWN010000032.1 GCA_031268985.1 Holosporales bacterium | reverse complement strand
ATTGTTTCCATCAGCTTAGATTCCGTCTCGTTGTCCAATGCAGATGTGGCTTCGTCAAAAATCAAAACTTCCGGATTATGATATAATGCTCTCGCGATTGAAATGCGTTGGCGCTCGCCTAATCCTTTGGAAGACTATAAAGCGAATTGCCACATTAGAAAATTGTTCAATAATGCTTACAAACGAAAAAAATGAATGCTTAAAATATGAGGATAAAGCTATGCCGACTGATTTTTTGGTTACGGAGCATAGCGTGGAGCTGATCTAAAATATAAACGGAACAATTTCGGCGCAGTTTGGATAGCCTGCGCCTATATGATTCCCGCCTACGCCCGATAAGTTTTTTGCAGTTTTAGTGCAGAAACACTAAGAAAACAAATTTGGTTATCAAAAACGATTGGCGTTTTGATAAGATCTTTAGCGCAACTGTTTATTGCTATCACGTTCTTGTTTTATATCTTGCCAAACACGAAATGTAAGGTTTTTAGAATGAACCCGAAACTGCGAGCAATTCTCATCAAATCCAATCAATAGTTCTCTATGTTTTGTTGCCAGATTAACCGACCTTTCAATAAACCCAGCACTGCTCATCGTACAGAGCAATTAACAGTAAAAATCCTCCAACCGCCAGCGCCTCAGTCGAGAAATCTGAGGCACAATCAGCGATTTCTTGCAAATACAGAAAACTTTTATTTAGATGGTCTTTCTTCTGAAAAGCAGGCCCTTTCTGCTTGTTCGCTCTTTTTGCCGTGATTGAACTCGCTGGTGGGGCGATAATAACCCATAACCCTAGTCCATACTTCGCAGGGCTGTCTTTCCTCATCTTTCAAGGAACAACCATCGCAACAAGCTGCACAATTATTTTTTTCTTTTTCCATTGTTTCTCCTTTTTCTCTTTTAAATCGGCTTTTTATTCAATCTATCAAACAAAATTTCTTCATCACACATTGGACAGAACTTGCACTCTCCTTGGATATATCCATGCTTTGGACATATAGAAAATGTTGGAGTGATTGTGATATACGGAAGTTTGTAGTTAGTTAAAATTCTTTTAACAAGCTCCTTACACGCCGCCGAGGAAGATATGCGTTCTTTCATGTACGCATGAAAAACGCTTCCCCCTGTATATTTTCTCTGAAGATCACTTTGGTTGTCAAGCGCTTCGAATATATCATTTGTTGCATCTACCGGCAGCTGTGATGAATTTGTATAATATGGCTCACCGAAGCCTTTCCCGGCTTGAATAATGTCCACAAATCTTTTTTTGTCCTCCTTCGCAAATCGGTACGTAGCCCCTTCCGCCGGACTGGCTTCCAGATTGTACATAGTGCCTGTTTCGGTTTGAAATTCTACCAATTTTGCCCTTGCAAAATCAAGAATCTTATGGGCGAAAGCCGAGCCTTCCTTGGTCGAGATGTTTTCTTTGTCGCCAGTAAAATTACGAAGCATTTCGTTCACTCCGTTTACGCCGATGGTTGAAAAATGATTTTTAAGCGTTCCCAGATATCTTTTGGTAAAAGGAAATAGACCTGCATCCATATATCTTTGGATAACCTTTCGTTTTATCTCCAGACTTGCTTTGGCAAGTTCCATGAGCTCGGACAGCCTGCTAAACATTGCCGCCTCGTCTCCTTTGTATAAATATCCAAGCCTGGCGCAGTTAATCGTAACAATTCCAACAGACCCGGTTTGTTCGGCAGAGCCAAATAAACCATTCCCACGTTTTAGTAATTCGCGCACATCAAGCTGTAACCTGCAGCACATACTCCTGACCATACTTGGTTTAAGGTCGGAATTTAGAAAATTCTGAAAATAAGGCGATCCGTATTTGGCCGTCATTTCAAACAGCAAATCGGCATTTTTACTGTCCCAAGGAAAATCCTTGGTGATATTATAGGTAGGAAGCGGGAAGGTAAAAATTCGCCCTTTAGCGTCGCCTGCGATCATGGTCTCTATATACGCTTTGTTAAGCATATCCATCTCACTCTGGAGCTCGCCGTACTTGAAACTCACTTCATGTCCACCAACCAGGGGCGCCTGGTCTTTAAGGTCGTCAGGGCAAACAAGATCAAAAGTAAGGTTAGTAAACGGCGTCTGAGTGCCCCATCTGGAAGGCACATTTAGGTTGTAAACCAGCTCTTGAACTCCTTGGAGAACTTGTTCGTAATTCAAATTATCGATATGAACAAATGGAGCCAAATAAGTGTCGAAAGAGCTGAATGCCTGTGCCCCGGCCCATTCGTTCTGAAGAGTTCCCAGGAAATTCACCATCTGACCAATTGCCGCCGAGAAATGCTTGGGCGGCTTAGCTTCTGCCTTGCCGGGCACGCCATTAAATCCCTCGTTCAACAGGCCCCTTAAAGACCAGCCGGCACAATATCCTGACAACATGTCGAGGTCGTGAATATGAAAACTTCCATCCCTATGCGCAGCGCCAATTTCTTCCGGATATACTTGGTTCAGCCAATAGTTCGCGATAATCTTACCTGACACATTAAGAATCAAGCCGCCGAGAGAATAGCCTTGATTGGCATTGGCTTGCACGCGCCAGTCAAGCCTGTCCACATATTCATTTACCGAAGCTATGGCGTCAACCATAGCCTTTTTGTCTTGGCGCAGTTTCTTGTGCTGCTCACGATAAATTATATATGCTCTTGCAGTTTTGAAATGGTTAGAAGATATGAGCGTTTGTTCAACGATATCTTGAATATCTTCTATACTCGGATATTTTTTCTCAAAACGTACGTCGACAACCTTTGTGACCAACGAGGTCAAAAGTCTGGCTTCATCTTCGT
This sequence comes from Holosporales bacterium, assembly GCA_031268985.1. Classification (GTDB taxonomy): domain Bacteria; phylum Pseudomonadota; class Alphaproteobacteria; order UBA3830; family JAIRWN01; genus JAIRWN01. The sequence continues at coordinate 18,815 of JAIRWN010000032.1, read as the reverse complement.
CAAACTCTTGGGTGGCGGTACCAGCCTTGGCAACAGCCTCAAAAATCCTTTCACGATCAAACGGAGCCGACGAACCGTCACGTTTTACTACGTACGCAGGAGATTTTTGATTTATCTGCTTAACTAAGCTGAGCGCCATACAAAGAAGTTCCTTCTAAAAGCCAAAGGGACTAATGAAACAATATGCATCAATCCTAAACAATTTTTCTTACGCGAATTTTATGGGAAGCATCTATAAACATCCTAATGCTTCTATGCCATACAATCAAGCTTATTTTCTTTATTTCTTCTTTTTTGATTTTTTTTGATTGAAAGTTTGCCGATTGCGAAGAAAATTTCTGAATATAATAATTAAATTCGCTTTCCTTGGCAAGACGGCATATGTCCGCGCGGGAAGAGCTTGTTTCAAGCAAAACATGCGCTTCCAGGACAGAATCTGTATCTTCGAGAGAAATAGGAATAACCCCAACATAGTCTCCGAGATTGTAGAAAGGGGCCATTTTTTTATTAGAAACAGCATAGACGACGCCGGTGGGGTTTACTTGGCAAAAGTACTGCGCTTCTTGGATAGGGGCTATGATATTCAATTTTTTTGGGTCAAAGATATCACTATCTAAATTACGTTGAGCAAAACTATTTACAATATCTTTTCCAAGCGCCGGAGCAGTGCCGTTTCCGGTTAATAGCCATTCTACCCCAACAAAAACTCCTAAATAGGCAAAAACTTCAATTAAACGTTCTGCTGCCGTTTGATTTATAGGAACTTGCCCATTTCTCCAGGTTTCAAACGCTGCCAACGGGATGCCAAATTGTTTTTCAAGCTGAGATTCTGATATTTCGGCATACTTCATTAACAACTCAAGCCTAGCAATTTGGCTCGAGACTTCATCTTTCCCATTCTCGTAAGTTGGCGACACAGTTCGTTCCGTTATAATATTCTATTTATAAAATCAAACCGCCTTATTAGGCAAAAATTAATTACCCATTAACCGTAATGTGTTTCCATATAAACGGAAACAAAAATACAAAAGACTCATCAAAATGATGTACCTGCTGAAAAACCTACAAACAAACTTTGCTCAACCGGCCAGAAAAACTGCAGAGACTATCAAAAACATCATCTCCGTATTACCGGATAAATACTCGCGAACGCCATTTTTTAGCAGCACATCAGGATTGCTCGACATTTTTTCACGAATAACACGTCAAACAAAAAAACCTAGTTTCAATATAGCAAAAACTGTTATCAGCTCAAAAGAATATTCTGTATGCGAGGAAATCATTACCTCTAAGCCGTTTGGCAATCTTTTGCACTTTAAAGTGCAAGGAATGAAAAAGCGCCGACCAAAACTCATGATCATTGCGCCCATATCCGGCCATTTTGCAACCCTGCTGCGCGATACGGTAAAGCGTATGGTTGCTGAGCATGACGTATATATAACCGACTGGATAAGCGCCAGTATGGTTCCATTAAAATTTGGGGTATTTGGCCTGGATGAATATAACTCCTACATTATCGACTTTTTGCACAAAATTGGCCCTGGCGCACATGTGATGGCAGTTTGTCAGCCTGTTGTTCAAGGGCTTGCGGTTTGTGCAATCATGAGCGCGGCAGGCGATCCATGTACTCCGAGCTCGATTATCTTAATGGGCGGACCAATAGACCCGAGAAAGAATCCTACTATGGTAAATAAGTTTGCTGAATCTTTTTCCATAAAATGGTTCGAGAACAACCTTATACAGACTGTGCCATCTGGATTTCCCGGAGTCGGACGTCGAGTCTACCCCGGATTTGTTCAGATAATGGCCTTCATAAGTATGAATCCACATAAGCACTTTGACGCTCATACGCAATATCTTATCGACTGCATCGAAAGCAATCAAGCTGGACAACAAAAGCATCGAGACTTTTATGACGAGTACTTAACCACCATGGATATGGACAGGGAATTCTTTATAGAAACTGTTGATAAAGTCTTTAAAAGATATGATTTCGCAAAAGGTATTATGAAATATAAAGGGAAATTAATAGACCCAAAAAAGATAACAAAAACCGCTCTTTTAACTGTCGAAGGAGAACGCGACGACATATCCGCGCTTGGGCAAACAACTGCCGCGCATGATCTTTGCCCAAATGTCCCAAAAGATCATAAGAAATCTTTCGTTCAGCCGGGTGTCGGCCACTATGGAGTGTTTTCTGGCAGCAAGTGGCGCTCAACGATTGCTCCGGTGGTGACGGAATTCATATATAAACACGATTCATAACATAATTACTTAATCTTTAAGATGCTCAAAATCACGCGGTCTGGGGATGATCTGTTTTTGCGACTGTTACAGCATACACTTTGTGTGCGCCTGCAAGTTTCAACACTTTGGCGCATTCATTTATAGTTGATCCGGTTGTAAAAACGTCATCGATAAGCAGCACCGTCTTGCCGTACAGACTGTTTTGGTATTTCGTTTTCAAACGAAATGCGCCTTTTACATTAAGTCGACGCTGATTAAGCCCAAAACGACCTTGTGATTTTGTCATACGTATGCGCTTCAATAGATTAAAAACGCAAGGCGTACCCGTCAACATGCTTATCCCCTTGGACAATAAGGCAGATTGATTATATTTTCTAACAACAAGCCTAGTCCAGTGTAGAGGGATTGGCGCCAGAACAACCGCTTCTCCATTTTTCAACGGCAACTCAGATATCGCACGCAACAACCAATTGGAGAGAGTTTTTAACAATCTTGTTTCATCGTTGTGTTTAAACCTAAGAATTAGGCTTTTGCCTGTGCCGCCGTATACGATAGCCGCTCTGGCGCAATCAAAACAGCTCTTATTTTTAATACAACCAAGACAAGTTTGTCCGCTATCTCCATATTCCAACGGCAACCCGCAAATCTTGCAATATGGGCCTGTTATGAATCTTAAATTTTTCCAACAATTTCCACAAAGTTCAACGGATTGCTGACTTTGCAATGCAGTCTTGCACAATGCACAGGCCGGAGGGAACAAAACGTCCAATATCTTTATCTTGATCTTTTTACAGCCCAATTTAAAGAACGCAAACAAACTCATAACCATACAGATGGCGCGATTTGGAGCGGGTGAAGGGAATCGAACCCTCGTCCCAAGCTTGGGAAGCTTATGCTCTGCCATTGAGCTACACCCGCGCAGGGCTTTGCGGAAAAGCCAATTCTATAAAATACGTTTGATTATGGCAAGCAAGTTCTCTATATTTCACCTACGTGTCGATGATAGGAATAGTCGTGTGCATGTGGGTAAGAAAAGTCTCACGAGACGCTTGTTGTTTTCCTTTGCCTTGAGCGTAGCGGGATGCTCGCCCAAAAAGCAACCGGTCAGCCTTCCTATCTCTTTTTTCGGCGTTGAAGATAAAGATCCTTACGAGAAGTTTAATAGGGCCGTATTCAAGTTTAACGTCGCACTCGACGACTATGTGCTTGAGTCTATATCCGCTTTTTACGGAGCCGCTTTCCCTTCATTGGTAAAAAGTGGAGTAAGGAACGAAATAACCAATTTAAAACAACCATTGAGCTTCATTAATTACGCCATTGCCGGAGACGAAAAAAGTGCGGCGCAGTCAATGGCTCGGTTTTTTACCAACTTATTTTTTGGTTTTTTTGGTCTTGTTGACGTTTATAAAGAGCTGTCTCCATCTCCACCACCAACAGAGCTTAGCTTTGATGGCGCTTTGGCTAAGAGAAAAGTCCGGTCTGGCCCCTATATCATGGCGCCCTTCCTTGGGCCATCTTCTCCGCGCGGTATAATTGGATTGGTTTTTGATTCATTTGCTGATCCTATATACTTTATTCCAAAGCCTAAAAATAGGACTTCTTACAGCTTGACTCGTTATGCGCTGGATCAGATAGGAGGCCGAGAAAAGGTTCTTAAAGCCTATAAACAAACAAAGGCAGAGGCGCTTGACTTGTATTCTTTGGTTAGATCAATATACTGGCAAAAGCAAAAGGAGTTGGAGGGAGCGCCTTCTAATTCTGGCAGCGATTCGGCTGAAGACGCGCCGATTCCTTACGATGAAGACGACGAATAGTGTTAGGGAGGGTATCGTGAAAACAAGTATGATTAGGGCTTTGTTTTTTGTGTTTTTCGCCTTTGGATATACCAATGCGGCGGTCGAGAGCATAACCGAAGAGGAAGCGCGGAATTTTATCAATACGCTCGGTAAGGATGCGCTTTCTGCGTTAACTAAAAAGGAGCTATCGCAAAAGAAACGTGAGAGCGAGTTCAGTTCGATACTTGACCGCGGGTTTGATGTGAAAGCTATGGGGCGTTTTTGCTTGGGTCGTTATTGGCGAAATTTCAATAAAGAACAGCGCAAACAATACTTTGTAACGCTGAAAAACATGCTGATTAGATCGTATGTAGGTAAATTTGCCAATTTCCCGGGGGCTAATTTTAGAATATCTAAAATTGATATCAGCTCAGACTTGGGGGCTACTGTCCTGACGGCGGTTGATTGTCCCGGAAGCGGAAGTTTTAATGTCGGATGGAGGCTCTATAAGGCTGGTGAACGTGGCATAAGGATCACCGACGTTGTTGTTGATGGCATAAGCATGAGCATAACCCAGCGCTCTGAGTTTGTAAGCGTTATGTCGGGTGTTAACAATAACGTTGAAGAATTCATAAAACGCCTCTCCAAGGTGGGAGAAAAATAGTAAAGACACCCTTGGCTCAATCGTATCTTTCGGCATTTTAATACTTTGCGCATCCCCATTTTTTTTCCGCTCAAAGGAATACGCTTGAGGTCATAGGTTCTCCTGGTTAATGCTGCCAACCAAAAGCCGCCCTCCAATACTTTTGGGCGGCCTCAATAAACTCGAGCATTCCAGATAAATTTAGACGCACGAAACGTTGTTAATAACACAATTTATTTGTTGTTTATATTAGCTCTCACATATTTAATGAGGTCCGCCCCAGTTTCTTGAGATCTTTCTTCAGTCTCAGAACAGCATAACGACGCCGAATCTGGTGGTGAATCTTCGCACTCGCAGGTTCATTTTGTTCTCAGCCGGAGTGTGGGAGGTAGCTAAAGCTTCACCTGTACCAAGCACAATACCAGCAGGAACTCCCGCTGATGTGACCTCTGTTCTGAAGTTACTGGCAGCACTCTTGTTTGTCCAGAAGCAATCACAGCGGAACCTGAAACGTCTCAGAAACTCAAGCTCAAATACAGCGAACTAAATGCCTAAAACACTGTCGGCACAGCCACATACGATTTATTTGTTGCTCGTCAACCGGTCACATAGGTGCGGCGCTTATTTGACTTCTTAAGATCTTTCTTCAGTCTCAGAACAGCATGACGACGCCGAAGCGTGTGGTGAATTTTTTGTAACGCAAATTCAGCCCCACGCTATTTATAGAAAAAATTTGACCCAGAATCTCATTCTCCGTTCTAAAGCTCTTGTAATAAGATTTCCTTAAAGTCCAAAGACCATCAAATCTGAATCTAAAATGATCAAGAAACTCAAACTCAAATCCGGCCCCTAATCGTAAACCTTGAATCCTTCTTCTGTCATCTACACTATAAGCGCGTGTAACCGCATTCATATATGTAGGAGCCGGATCTCCGTCGAAGCGAAAGCTAGCACGACTATTTCCTTTGAAATGAGGATTGTCTCCCCGTTTTTTAATGAGATTGCATTCTATCCCGGCCAAAACATAGGGAATGAAATAGTTTCCAAGTTTAATGCCGGCTCTATACGATAACCCACAAGAAAAATCATCGAGTAGAGAATGCTTTTCTTTCTCAGCTTTATAGCCAAGCTGCGTGCAATCAGCCTCTAACGACATGCGTATTCTAAATACGCTGATCTCTAACCCCACAACCGCGCCAACGCCACTTCCGGAATTCCTGGCCAAAAGAGATTTATTTGCATCATAAAGTTGATACTGGTTAGCCGCCAATGCGCGAGTAGGTGCGTTAAAAATATCAATCCTTCCTCCACCTACAAACCAACCGTTACCCGTACCGTTACCAGCTCCATTAAACTCCGGCAATACGTACATCGGCTCCAGAACAGAGTTTGAATACGAAGCACACCCAGTTACGCCCACATACAAACGAATAAGCTGTCCTGATTTTTCGGCATTACAAACAGAACAAGAGAACAAGATCTTTAGAGTCAAGACAAAATATACTAACGAGCGGTGGTAATGGCTACCCCCCCCCCCCCCCGCTCTGATTATCAATAATCCCATTCATCAACCTTTCCTCAAAATTTTGAAAAATTCGATGTAAATATACTCCGAAAATATGCCTAGATCCAAGGGTAAATTTGAAAACTTTACATTTTGCAAACAACAAAAAATGCCAGTCTAATTGACGTTTGATTAGCCTGTTACAAAACGTTGAAATAAGGGCTGGTTTGTTCAACGAGCCAGTACTTGTCGTCTTCGTCAAGGCATGGAGCGATTATCTTCAAAACCCACTCGTGGTAGTTTTTAAGCCATATCTTCTCCTGTTCGGTAAGTAAAAACGGCATAATAAGCTTAAAATCCATAAGCACAGGAGTTAGAGTGGCAAAAGTAAGTCTTCCCTCCTTCTCTATTTCAGTTGCAAGTTTTACGACCTTATTGACATTTTCTATCCTGATACCAAGCCTATCTTTAAGGTAGCATCCGGGTTCAATCGTTATAAGAGTATCTTCACATAAAGCATAATCGCTGGATGATTTTTTGCTGAAATTACCAGGGCCTTCGTGAACGCTTAGGCAACTTCCTATCCCATGCCCGGTTCCATGATCATAGTCTAGCCCTGCCTGCCACAGATATTGCCTTGCTAGGCAGTCAAGCTGATATCCGGTCGTTCCAATCGGAAAAACAGCACTTGACAGTGCGATATGCCCTTTTAATACGCGAGTGTAAACTTCTTGCTCTTCCAAGGTTGGCTGACCAAAGCACATGGTTCTGGTAACATCGGTTGTTCCACACCAATATTGTCCTCCTGTGTCGAGCAAAAAAAGCCCGCTGTTTGACAGTCTTTCTCCTTGGCCTTTAACCCTATAGTGCACGTTTGCAGCATTCTTTCCAAAAGCCGCTATGCAGGAAAAACTTTCACACAAGTAGAGATCGCTTTTTGCCCTGAGATGAGTGATTTTTTCTGAAACATCTCCTTCGAAAACACCTTTATCAGTTCCTATTTTTTTATGCAGCCAAGACAAAAGTGAAGCTACCGCGACCCCATCTAATATTTGCGCCTTGCTGGCTCCGTCAAGTTCTGTTTTGTTCTTTATGCTTTTAAAATTTTGAATCATGCAACGATCATATATTGCCTCAGCCTTTATTTTAGCTTTTATGGCATATGGAGTATTATTAGGATCCAACAAGATTTTTCCCTTAAATGCAGTAATATCAGGCAAAATCTGTGCATATGGACGTACCTTGTCGCTTGGTTCATCCGGAACCGAGTCCGTATATATTTTGTAATTTCCATCCTTAAACGCTATCATTCTGGCAGGAGCCACAGGCGTGTATTTGAGCCCGTTTCCGCGCATGTTCACAGTCCAAGCAACATCGCATGGATCAGAAACAAGAATCGCATCGACGTTTTGTTTAGTAAGGTGGTCCGAGATCCTTGAAAGTTTTGACAACGAGCTTTCGCCGGCGTATTTAATCGGATGTTTAAAAAGTTTGCTCCCTTTTACCCCCCGCCTGTCTTTCCAGAACGAGTTAATCAAATCTTCAAAAAAAACTGTCTTTACGCCTGCTTTTACCAAATTTTCTGTTTCATTTATCGTATGAAACTTGGGATCTAGGGCTAATGCGCCGGAGATGTTGTCTTTTATCCAACGAACCGGCGAAGCTTGCTTTACATTAATAATAGTCCAAACGTCACGTTCCAGGGTCTCTTGAGCTGCCAGAATATATCGCCCATCAACAAACAATACGGCAACATCTTTCGTTATTACGATATAGCCGTATGATACATCTAGCCCTGTTAGCCAATTAAACACTTGGTGATGAGGTGAAACCTCTTCGCTGAAATATTCATCCCCGTGGCGCAGAATAACCGCATCAACGCAGGCTTTGGACAGAAAATCTCGCACTAAAGTAATTCTGCTCAACATTTCCTGAACACCGAATCCAACCTTCATTTTGTAATGCGCCAGCAAAGATATTATTTTCTCTTTCTACAGTCAATTTAAAGCGAATTATACTAAACATAAGTTGTGGTTTTCAAAAAAATACATATTTTTGTTTGTAAAATTATAAATCCTTATTTTATAATCCTTTCTGGTTTTTTAGTTAGTGTATTATGATCTCCTCAGATTCATTCTGTAACAAGCCTATATGCAACATCCCTGAGAATTATCGGCCATCTGAGAACGAAAAATTCATGGGCCCTTGTCAACTTGAATACTTTCGCAGAAAACTAATTGCTTGGCGTCAAGAGCTCGTTCAAGGCAATTTTGACGCTATCCGAGGTCTTCATCAGAGTTGCGATCCTTTTAGTATAGATCCTCTTGATAAAGCCTCTAAGGAGAGCGAACTGTCGTTTGAGCTTAGATCAAAGGATCGTGCGCGTAAACTTATCTTCAAAATAGATGCCGCGCTCAAAAAAATAAGGAACGGGACGTATGGTTACTGCGAAACCACAGGTAAACCAATATTACTCGAGCGCTTAGAGGCCAGGCCTATCGCCACTTTAAGCGCGGAGGCCCAGGAATATCACGAAAAACAGGAACGCATCCAGCGCGAACAAACAGAATAGTCTTACAACTCTAAACTTAGATTTTTTGTTGCACCTAAAGCAATCTGATTTTAGATATAATCGATGCAATAAGCGTCTTTTTGCTTTATTCTAACCAGATGCCGACCAAAAGTTTTTCGATAACGCTGTTTGTCATTTTTTTGTTCTCAGCAATATTCCATGAAATTAGTCACGGATTTGTTGCTTATCTTTTTGGAGACAGAACGGCCAAATTGGCAGGCCGCTTAAGCTTAAATCCCTTTAAACATTTGGATCCGCTTGGAAGCGTTATTATTCCAGTTCTACTTAAGCTCAGCGGAGCTAATTTTACCATTGGCTATGCGAAACCGGTACCGATCGATCCGAGACATTTCTTCATGCCAAGATTCGGCATTATATGCGTTTCTCTCGCGGGGCCTTTAAGCAATATCTTCCTTGCAGGAGTATTTGTCGCCCTAATTAGTTTTGATCTTTTTTGCATCGACCGTCAGCACATGCAGCTTTTGCTGGGCGGTCTTGCGATCAACTGTACGCTTTTTATGTTTAATATGTTGCCAGTTCTTCCACTGGATGGGGGGAGGATTGTTGCGGCTTTGCTGCCTGCAAAAATCGCGAAAGTTGTCTCGAAAATTGAGCCATTCGGTATCATAGTCGTTATGGGAATATGTATATTGGGGCCATATTTGGAAGAGACGTCCGGGATTCCAATCGACTTTATGAAGAGAGCATTTTCCCCCATGTGCGAACGGCTATACATGTTTTTAATTAGGCTGGCTGTTCCCATATGATATAAGATACTCTATGCACGATATAAGATATATCCGAAATTCCCCTGAATTATTTGACAAGCATCTTGCTCGTAGGCGTATTTATGACATCACGAGCGCAGACGTTTTGGCTTTGGACGCATGTCACCGCGATCTTATACGGAAAACTCAAGAAGCCCAGCAACTTAAGAACGAAATTGCACAAAAAATAGGAAAAATAAAAGCCGGCGTCTGCGACGACAGCGAGCTCTCCTTACTAGCGTCTAAGGCTTCTGATGTTCGCAAACAAATTGATGTTTTTGATAAGTCTTGCAGCGAAGTTCAGGCCGAGCTGAACGCCATGCTTTCATCTGTTCCCAATATACTGGATGATAGTGTCCCCGACGGGGTTGACGAAACCGAAAATCGCGTCGAGAAACACTGGGGGGAAATCAAACAATTTAACTTTCCACCAAAAGCCCACTATGAAATAGGTGAAAGGCTTGGACTTATGGATTTTGACGCTGCCGCCAGAATTGCCGGCAGCCGCTTCGTTGTGCTAAAAGGAGAGCTTGCTCGATTGGAACGAGCGCTTGCCGCATACATGTTGGATAATCATGTATCCATATTTGGCTATACTGAAGTCAGCCCGCCATTCATAGTAAATTCTGATGCGGTTTTTGGCGTTGGTCAACTGCCAAAATTTGCTGAAGATATGTTCAAAATAACCGATGGTCGGTGGCTAATTCCAACGGCAGAGGTGTCGTTAACTAACCTCGTGCGCGACAGTATTATTAACGCTGACAAGCTGCCCTTAAGATATACTGCTTATACTCCTTGCTTCCGATCAGAAGCCGGTTCAGCTGGCAAGGACACCCGCGGGATGATCCGAGCGCATCAATTCAGCAAGGTCGAAATGGTATCTGTCGTTCGGCCTGAAGATAGCGTTAACGAGCACGAACGAATGACGTCGATTGCTGAAGGGCTTTTGCAGGAGTTGGATTTGCCATACCGTGTGGTATGCTTATGCAGTGGAGATACAGGTTTCTCTTCACAAAAAACCTATGACATTGAGGTTTGGCTGCCAAATTTTAAGCGGTATCGCGAAATATCAAGCTGCTCAAATTGCGGGAGTTTTCAAGCGCGTAGGATGAGCGCTAGGTTTAAATATTTTGAAGACGGTAAGAAAAAAATCGAGTATGTACATACTTTGAATGGTTCTGGGCTTCCGATTGGGCGCACTATGATTGCTATTTTAGAAAACTATCAGCAGTCCGATTGTACGGTTGTAATTCCTGAAGTTTTGCGTAAATATATGAACAACGCTAAAGAGATAAATTTACATGGCGGCAAATAAAATAAAAACCCCGGTTTCTGGCTTGAGAATATTGATTTGTAATGACGATGGAATTCAGTCTCAAGGGCTGAAATCGTTGGAGCGTGTTGCGAAAATACTTTCTCCCGACGTGTGGATTGTCGCTCCTGAGCGCGAACAAAGCGGCAGGGGAAACGCTTTGACTCTGACAGAGCCTTTACGAATTCAAGAAATTTCGCCAAGACGGTTTTCTGCTACGGGCACTCCGGCTGATTGCGTTATTTTAGCCGTCAATCATATTTTGTCCAACAAAAAACCGGATCTGATATTAAGCGGAATAAACCATGGGTCTAATGTAAGCGATTCTTCAGTCATGTCCGGCACAATTGGCGCTGCAAATACCGGAGCGCAGCACTCTATAAAAAGTATAGCTATAAGTCAGGATTGCGATAGGGGTAGCGTACCTAAATTATCTGCCCCGGAATATTTTCTTCCCGGCGTGATAAAAAAGCTTATCTCTTTTGATTGGCCCGAGCATGTATTTATGAATGTTAATTTTCCGGACGCTCTACCTGGCGCTATCAAAAAAACGGAGATCTTGCCGCATGGGTTTGTCGGTTTGGATTGGGAAGTCATAGAACGACTAGACCCAAATAGCACGCCATATTATTGGCTAAGCAGCCATTGGCGCCCGATCAATAAAAACAATATCGATTCTGATATTATGACGGATAGCTCCATTATAAGCGTAACTCCTATGATATCGACGGTTACAGCCGGTGAGTTCATGGATAAATTAAAAAAGACATTTTCGAACGTACATTACGAACAGTAGAAATGTGCCGCGTTTTAGTATTACTGTTGATATCGATTGCTCTTTCGGGATGTACAAGACGCAGCGCTCCTGCTCCTGTTGAATATGGGATAGAGAACGACGGTTTTGTCGACTATGCCTCGCACGTTAAACGCCACCGCGTTGTCGCCGGGGATACTATTGCTAGCATCTCAGATCGATACATGGTCTCTGTTGGACAGCTTATAGACTATAATAAGCTTGAAACACAAAGGCTAAAAATCGGCCAATTGCTTATGATTCCGCCAAACGCAAGACCGACGGCAATTCCGGAAAAAGTAGAGGTCGTCTCGTCAGTCCCTATCATAAAAGGCTACGAAGAAAGAAGTTATACGAACAGAGGTAACATAGTCGACGATAAACATGCCGAACAAATAGTGAGAAGTAAGCCTACAAAGCCTGATAAAACCGAAAAAGTTTCCGCAAAGGACTTGGAAAGCAAACTCGATGCACAATTGGCGAGTATAAAAGGAAAGAAATCATTGTCGACGCCGGAAAAGAAGGTAACTGCAGTCGCCGAAAAACCGGAAACGCTTAATTTAAGTATGCCATTAAAAGGCAAAATCTTGTCCAAATACCACGCTTCGCTTGGCGATGGTTATAATGATGGAATAAACATTGAAGCTAAACTTGGCGCGCCGGTAAAATCGGCCGCTCCTGGCGTTGTTCTATTCGCAAGCGGTCAATTAAAAGCCTATGGAAATCTTATCCTTATTAAGCATAACGACTCTATAATGACAGTATACGGCCATTTGTCCAAAATGGCTGTTAAAAAGGGGGCAAAAATTCACAAAAATATGGTTATAGGTTGGGTTGGCAAAAGCGGTAACGTTACTTCGCCTCAGCTTCATTTTGAGGTGAGGCAAAATAAAATACCTATCGACCCTTACAAGTTTGTAAAACGATGATCATTTTCCGTTAGCAAAACTTTTATGATAAAATGACGAACGTTTTTTGGAGATAAATTGATGTTTTTTGAAAATGCGTATGCTCAACAAGCCGGTGAGTCGTCTTCTTTTGGACTGGTTAACCTTTTGCCTATTTTATTGATATTTGTGATTTTTTATTTTTTGTTGTTTCGCCCTCAACAGAAGAAAGAGAAGGCTCGCCAAAGTATGCTAAATGGTTTGCAACGCGGGGATAAAATCGTAACCGGCGGCGGATTGATTGGGATGATACACAGAATTAATGATAAAGAGTTGGTGCTGGAAGTATCGGAGGGAGTTCGTATAAACGTTTTGCGCTCCGCTATAGCTGACGTCTATTCAAAAGAGCCAATGCCGGCTAAAACGAGTGAAACTGATAAAAAGGCACAAACCATCCCCCAGAAAAAAGGACATAAGAACATTAAAACTTCAGCAGCACCAGTAAAAAAGAAGCCCTCGGTTGAATCTTCTGTGAAAAAGTAGTTGGAGAAGTTCTTTTTTATAATTGAAAGAGAGGTCATTTAATAAAGGATAGTGTTTTGGGTAATGATATATTCTACGGTTCAGAAGTTTCTAGACGCCTGACGTATCTGGAATTTGGATCGATCGATCAAAAGTCAACAGCAAAAAAAGAAGTCTATGACTTCAAATTGCATCAAAAAGCATATGACTGGTTTATGTTAGCCCGTTATATGAATGATATTTTGACAATAAGAAAAATGCAAAAACTGTTTGTTGAGAGTAAACCTTCAGAACTTCAGAAGAGCTTTTGTGATGTGCACCATAAAAACGAGCTTTGTTTAGGTTTGGGCAAAATAGCCGCTCTTCACTGTGTTAGCAATGAAAAAAACAGGCTTAGTTTTTTTGAATTAGGTCAAACGCTTTTTGGATGCATAGATTCAATAATACTGGGGCAGCTCTTAATTAACGATCGGAGCATTGATCTCAAAAAAATAGATTGGGTAGGGCTGGACATATCGGAAATGTTCAATGAACTGGCTAAAAATATTTACTATCAATACAATGTATTTACTTCGTCTAAAAAGGGCGAGCTGCCAGCAGATAGCGACGTATTTTATTCAAAAGGAGTAACTCTTTTGTACGCGGTTAAAGACATAAGCCAATTATATGATTTTATTAACTCGTCCGGATGCTCTTATTTCGATTATTCGTTTTCCTTAAAAGAAGGCCAAATGAGGGCAATTGGGACTGGAAAAACAGTGCGCTATTTTAGTTTTAAAGAATTTATGGATTCCTATAACGTTCATTTGCCCGGTAAAAAAATCTATGTTAATACTGAAACATCGCATATAGTTCCGAACAGTGACCAAATTTGGCTAGATTTTTTTATTTCAGACAATGAGAATCAGGCAACAAAATATTTGATTATTTGGACAATTTTAATAAAAATACGTCTGTGTCATATAATGAAATTTTCGTCAGAGAATATCACAAGGGCTGGACAGAATTGGAAAATTATTTTGAGCTAAACAAAGATGTTATTTATCGAGTTTGACATCTTTGTCCAGCGCGGCCAAAATGTATTGGCCACCTGCTTGTGCTGAGTTTTTCCAGTTATAGAAATTCTTTTCTCTGAATTTTACTATTTCCTCTGCGTATAACTCCCTATTTCTTAAGAGATCTTTTGCGCACTCACCAATCTTGTCTAGGCATTCTATGTCTAGACTTTTCCCCAGTATATTTCTCGTTTGAATTTCTATGGGCGTAATTCCCAATTCCATATAGTCTGAGTTTTTTATTTTAGTTTTTGTATTGATATATAAAACAGGTCTTTCGCGAACCAGGGCCCACTCAAATGAAATTCCTGACCAGTCGGTAATCAATATATCGGCCGAGCAAACGCTGTTGTTATTACGCAAGTCCAGATCGACAGAAAAAGATTGTTCGCTTTTAAAATAATCACGAATACCGTAAATTATTTTGGGTTTGCGTTTTAACAACTCGTCATGCGGTCTTGCAATAACCTTGAAACCAGCCTTTAGAAGATTTTTTACAATAGGAATCATACATGTTTCAAATATGTTCCCCTCGTGCCATGATGGAGCAATTAGGACCGTGTTATTTTCAACAATACTGTTCTCTCTGGAATATTCTGAAGCTAACTCGTCAAGATAGGGGTATCCAATTTCTACAAGATTTTTGGAACGCAGAGAGTAAAGTTGTTCTCTTTTCCTTATTTCTTCTTTCTGATAGCTACCAATGCAAAAAATAGTGTCATAGTAATCAAACGCTTCTTTCACATGTACCATAGTTGTAGAATATGGACCATGAAACGCAAAAATATGCTCAGCGCCCGATTTGATCGAGCGTTTTATGTGAAAGTTGCCTAGCGCCTCCATAGTGTAAATCAACACTCGCGCATCTGTGAACATCGCGATAAATGAAAATAGCAAATTAGAGTAAAACTTCTTTATTCTTGGTTTTTTATCTTTAAAAATAGGGTCGTTTGCATCAGAAGTAACATAGCATATGTCGTAATTGGAATTTTTAAGGATGTAATTTATGTAACCTTCGAAGTATCTGTAATAAAAGGCGCTTTCTGCGTAAAAGGTTATTCTTCTCGCGTCTAAATTACTCTTCGAAAAATATCTGTACAAATCTCCAATTTCGCAAAGAAATCTCACGACAATGCCGAACTCTTAAAACTTAATCTATACTAAAGATACAGTATTGCGACCGTTGCTTACAGAAAAATGCACAACTCCGCCAATTAAGGCATAGAGCGTATGATCTTTACCAATCCCGACATTTTTGCCGGGATGAAATTTCGTGCCGCGTTGTCGAACAATTATATTGCCGGCAACAACCCTTTGACCGCCATAAAGCTTTACTCCAAGCCTTTTACTTTCAGAATCGCGACCGTTACAAGTACTTCCGCCGGCTTTTTTGTGCGCCATATTTAAAACCTAAAAATATTTAATTACTCTTTTCCTTTCTTTATGCGATCTATGTGCAAAACCATAAAATGCTGGCGATGACCATTTTTTCTTCTGAAATGTTTGCGTCTACGTTTCTTAAAAACCAATAAAGTCCTGGTTTTGCTTTGATCAGTAACGGTTGCGTCAACGCTTGCATTACTAACGACAGGAGCTCCTATGGAGACGCCACTTTCATCTCCAAGCATTAACACTTGCTCAAGCGCTACTTTATCGCCTTTATCGAACGGAAGTTTTTCAACGCGGATAGAATCTCCTTCCGACACTCGATACTGCTTCCCACCGATTTTTAATACTGCAAACATTTTCGTGACTTAGACTTGCGCTTAAACTACCATCCTATATCTGGAAGGCAGATTAAGGCATACTGTTAACAATGTCAATACTTTTGGGAATTTAGATTGAAGTTCCTAGACTGCGCAAAAATTCATGTAAAAGCCGGCGACGGAGGCGACGGATGCATAGGTTTTCGCCGAGAAAAATTTATAGAATTTGGCGGGCCTGATGGCGGCAATGGCGGCAATGGCGGCAATATCATCATAGAAGCAGCGGGAAACCTCAACACCCTTATAGACTTTCGATACCAACAGCATTTTCGTGCCCAGCGAGGAGAGAACGGACGTGGTCAAAATCGTACCGGAGCAAGCGGGGCGGACTTAATGCTAAAAGTCCCTGTCGGAACCCAAATAATTTGCTGTGAAAATGAGACGCTGGTAGAAGATCTTATTGGAGCAGGACAAAGAGTTATATTAGCCCGAGGCGGAATCGGCGGTCGAGGTAACGCCAGCTTTAAGACGTCCACTAACCAAGCGCCAAGAAAAGCCGATTCCGGAACGCTTGGGGAGGAGTTTTGGGTACAATTGAATCTTAAGTTAATCGCCGATGTGGGCCTGTTAGGCTTACCGAATGCAGGCAAATCGACTTTTTTGGCGGCAAACACTCGCGCAAAGCCTAAAATAGCAGACTATCCATTTACCACTTTAGTTCCGCAACTAGGGGTCGTGTATACCGGAGGGAAAGAATTCGTGATTGCTGATATTCCCGGGTTAATAGAAGGAGCTCATCAAGGAATTGGTTTAGGCGATAAGTTTCTGAGCCATATAGAAAGATGCCGAATTCTTATTCATTTGATAAGCGCTGAGCACGACGATTTGGCCGCTCAATACATAAAAGTGCGCGATGAACTGAATGCATACGGTCACGGCCTTAAAGATAAAATGGAGCTGGTAGCAATCAATAAGATTGATATACTGCCTGATGAAAAGCTCGAAAGCGTGACGACTGCGCTAAAACAAAAAATTCAAAAATCGATCTATCCTATCTCGGCAGTATCGCGAAAAGGGATTGATAGGCTGTTGCAAGATGTAAACGCAATGCTTCGCAAAGAAGCTGAGACTATCTAAATGTAAAAACTTTATTGATATTTCTTTAACTAATGCTATTATGACGCTTGCTTTTTAATAATGTAGGCTGACCCAAGAACATGAATGATTTGATGAGGTTTGAGCAAAATCAAATAGAGCAGTTAACTGCTAAGCGTCAGATTCCTGACTTTGCGCCTGGAGACACTTTGCGCGTCATGGTTCGTGTTGTTGAGGGCGACAAAGAAAGACGCCAAGCCTACGAGGGCGTTTGTATTGCAAGAAGGCGGCGTGGTATAGGCTCGACTTTTACGGTACGAAAACTATCGGACGGGGAAGGAGTCGAGAGATTGTTTCAGCTTTATTCTCCCAATATTGAGATAAAGGTTGTACGTAAGGGAAGCGTAAGAAGAGCAAAACTTTATTATTTACGTAAACTTACCGGCAAAGCAGCTCGTATTAAGGAGAAGAATTTGTATGATAAAACGCCGAAGATTGTTTCATCGGTAACGGAAAAACCTCTTGCCGTCAACTAAATCTATAGTTTGCTTGTTTGCTTCCATTTTTCTTCTTGGTAAAGCTATTTGCATCGCAGAAGGCTCTGTGTGCGCTCATGAGTGTGCTTGGGCGTTTATTAAAGCGGAGAAAAAATACAATATTCCCCCATACTTGCTTAGGGCAATTAGCGCTGTTGAATCGGGGCGCAGAAGGACGAGCACGCATGACGTCTACCCTTGGACGGTTTGCATTAATGGTCATGGGTATTTTTGCGCAAATAAGACGGCCGCTGTTGAAAAAATTAAAAACCTTAAAGAACGTGGTGAAAACAACGTAGATGTAGGGCTCATGCAGATTAATTTGCGCTATCACGGTTGCCGGTTCATGTCTGTAAGCGATATGATTGACCCGGTTAAGAATGTTGATTTCGCTGCCAGGCATCTTAAGCAACTCTACAGGAGAACAGGTTCATGGCAAAGCGCCGTAGCCTTGTATCACTCAAGTAACACTGGATACAGTACTCCCTACAAAAATAAGGTGTTTACCGTTCTTGATAAAATAAAAAATAGCGCCAGAGCAAAATACAGACATGGCGCTGTAATTTTAGCGTCTATGCGAAGCAGAAGGAAGTCGGCTGCGGTTTGCGATTCTGCCGGCAGCGGTCGATAGGCAACGTCTAGAGGTAAGCTCATGCGACCTTGCATGGCGCAAAAGTTAGCCGTCGTTAGAGAGCTGAGTTGATGTTGGTCTCCTTGGTTTGAATTTTTAAGATTTAAAAACTCAGCTCGCGTATTGTACCCGTTAAGCAAATGTCATATTCGCGAACCGGCTTACAACGTCTTAAAGTGGCTTCACGCTTGAAGCCAAAGCCACAGCAGCTGCTATGGTAGCTGCAATACTACGAAATCGCTAAGTTTAGTATAATATCTCATACGGACACAGTTCCCATCTTGGAAAGATCCGATGCACAAAAAATATTTAATACTTTTGGTTGCGGGGGTCGGATTTGAACCAACGACCTTCAGGTTATGAGCCTGACGAGCTACCGAGCTGCTCTACCCCGCGACAATAGAAACTAACACTTCGAAATTCTCAAACAGACGCTTGCTGCATATTCAACTGCAAGCCAACTACAGAATACAATATTAATTTTATTTTAATAAATTGATTATGTAAAGAGGCATATTTTATTATAACAATCATTAGCTTATAAGAAAGCCGGTACAGTCTCAAAACAGCGGGCCGTTTTAGCTACAGCTTAGAAATCACGATTAATTTATTGTATAAACATTTTATTCAATCCTGATTTTTTGAGGTGGGTTGTATCGTAGAAGTCCTGAGCGATTAGGTTTTCTGTAGGGAAGGAGGTTCCTATGACCTGGCAGCCTGAGCTTTTGGCAAAATCATCCGTGAATTTATCAAGAGCTTGGAAGTTTTGC
>JAIRWN010000024.1 GCA_031268985.1 Holosporales bacterium | reverse complement strand
GATTTTTACACCCCCAACCAAAGTTTTGTTATTATTTTGGTGTTGCTAAAACAACACCTTTAATATTTAAACCTCCCCCCCCCCCCTCTCGACTTCTGGATACGTTTTAAACTCATGTTCAAGTATTCTAACCGCCCCATCATAACTTTTTACATCTATGATGTTGTCAGATACTCTCAAAACTTTACCAGGCTCAATATCGTCCGCATTATAGGCGATTTCTTCTACTTTCCAAACAGATATTTTCTTTCCCTCGTAAAACAAATGCGCGCCGACATAAGGCTTTGCTAAAGCTCTTACAAGATTATAAATCGCTCTTGAAGACATGTTGAAATTAATCAGCCCGTTTTGTTCTGTTCTTTTTCTCCAATAACTGGCTTTATTGTTATCTTGTTCTGCCCTGACATATTTGTTATCTTTTAATTCATAATGTAGTTGCTCTAATTGCGATTCGGCAATTGTTGCTATTTTGTTGTACAAACTCCTAGCATTATCTTCGTAACGCACTTCGATTATTTTTTGACTTAAAATATCTCCACTGTCTGCCCCTTCATCCATTATGAAAAAAGTTGAGGCAGTTTCGCTTAAACCAAGAACCAATGTCCAAATGATCGGATGCCTACCTCTGTTCCGCGGTAGTTTGGCTGGGTGAAACCCTACTACCCCAATTTTCGGCAGGCTCAACAACTCTTTTTTGATCAAGCTCGACCAACCGAAGCAGAAAATTACGTCCGGATTTAATGACTTTATCCAACCGACTGTATCGTTAGAATTAACATCAGCAGCAAATTTAAATGGTATGCTTGCCGTTTTGCACAGAGGAACAAGATCAAAGAAATCAGAATTAAAATCCGATTTTTCTTTAGTAACCACGCCAACTACGTTTGCTTTAATATCTATAAGCTTAGATAGCATCCTTGCGGAAAACTCAACAGTTCCAATAAAAACAATTCTCATACAGTTTTCAACTTATAGAATCTTTTCATTAAAATCTTCTTTCCATCGAATGTCTTTAATATTTCGGCAATACGGTTTGCTGTATTGTTTGACTTATAAACATTTTCAACATTTTTCAACATTGCTTGAAATTCAGCGGAATATAATTTGTCTAGCGCATTCAATACACTCTCTTTGCTACAATCGCAGTTTATTATTGATTTAGATTGGATTCTCCCTCTTTGTCTGTCTCCTATGTTGATTGTTCCTATTTTGAAACTTGGGGCTTCTGTTATTCCACTGGAAGAATTGCCAACAACTCCATCAACAAACTGCACAGTGGAAAAATATAACAGCATACCCAGCGAAGTAAACACAACAGCATTGCTATGAGTTGATACATAATCGTTAATCGATCCGAATATTGTATCATTGCCATCATCAGAATTAGGCATAGTGAATATAATTTTGGTATCTTTCAGCTCTGACAGAGCGTCGATCAATTCTTTAAATCGTCCAAGCTCACAGCCCGTTTCCAGAGTTTCCGGCTGGAAAGTTACCAATAGATTTTTCTCTCCGAATATAAAATTCAACTTTTTTTCTAGGTCTCCTTTTGATAACAGTTGAGTCTTTTCTATATTTTCCACCGCAAGAGAACCAACATTAAAAACAAATTTCGGATCTTCGCCTAATTGAATCACTCTGTTTCGATATTCCTCGCAAATAACACAATGTAAATGACTCATTTTGGTGATAGAATGTCTGATATATTCATCTATAACCCCTTCTGAAGCCTCTCCGCCACCAATATGCATTATGGGGAAATTAGCCAGCATAGCAGCAATGGCAACCGCCAAAGTTTCATATCTGTCTGCAAAAAGAACGACGATATCCGGCTTTAGCTCATTAAAAACTTCATAGAATTTTTTAATTGCGATAGACATTGCAATATGCGGGTTTTGCTCGATTTCAATGTCGACCTTCCCGGCAATCGGAGAGGTAATTTCTTTGCATGTGTAACCGAACTTTTTTGATAAATGCGAGCCGGTCACTAATAATTGCAACTCAAGCTCAGGATCGCTGTCGATTCTCTTGATCAAATTCGATATAATCCCATAATCTGCCCTCGTAGATGTTACAACGCAGATTTTTTTCATATCAAATCGTCCTCTTGGTAATCTTTTTTTGCAATTGTTCCGATGATCGCGTCCCATTTCATCGGCGAAACTCCATTTCCAGGGCGTTTGGTTGTCAAATTTTCTTCCGAAAACGCTTCTCCTTTTTTAATATTGTGCTTCGCAATTATCGATTTCCGTACTATAGGAACATTTTTTAACTCGCTTCTAGATGGAATTTTCTCTCCATCTCCAATAGCTCTCTCTATATTTCTAATCGCCCGCACCATTTGAGACAATTCATTGGGGTCAAGACTTGCCTTGTGATCCGGCCCGGTCATGTTCTTATCAAGAGTAAAATGTTTTTCTATTATAGTTGCGCCCATAGCAACTGCCGCAATCGAAACTTCAATGCCCTCCGTATGGTCAGAATACCCAGCTTCCAGGCTGAATTTATCTTTGAGCGTCTGAATTGCTCTGAGGTTTACATCACTATACGGACACGGATATTCGGTCGTACAATGCAAAAGAGAAACCTTGCACGAACGCAATATGTTTAGTGCTGCTGCGATTTCCTCAATATTTGCCATTCCTGTAGATAAAACTATTTCTTTGCCATAGGAGGCCGCTTTTCTTAGTAACGGAAGGTTTGTAATCTCGCCTGATGGAATTTTGAAGAAAACCACACCCAGTTCTGCCAAAAAATCTAAACTTTCGGTATCGAAAGCAGTTGACGCAAACATTATTCTACGGCTGTCGCAATATTTCTTTAGCTCTCTAAAATTATCTAAAGAAAGCTCAAGCTTTTTAAGCATCTGTTGCTGATTTTCTGAAGCTCCGGTATATTTTTTTTGATATTCAGCTTTATCGGCGATTTTGCTTACTACATTTTCTGTTTTAAAGGTTTGAAATTTTACTATGTCGCAATCAGATCTGATCGCTTCATCGATCAGTTTCTTAGCCAGGTCTATGGAACCGTTATGATTCACGCCGGCCTCGGCAATGATAAGAGTTTTTATCATTTTCTAATTATCCTCTATCTTTGAGGGTTACTACAAACTTTACGCTTACTGAAAGTTTTTATCGGGAACGATATTCTTGACATTTTTGTTTATAAATATTAGGAAAAAAATAAACTTTTCATCATAAATGCATATAACATTCAGCAAAAATGTTCAAGCTCTTTAAAAGGCTTATTTTCAGTTCTTTGGTACAGTTGGTGTTTGTGCTGGTAATCGCTTCGATGTTTTACTCGAAGCTGCACCCAGACACAGTGCGGTTTTTTCTTACGGTCAGCACATGCCTTAAAGGGCTGTTAGTGTTCGTCCTCCCGTTGCTGCTTTTCAGTTTCGTAGCCGTTGCTCTTTCGTCAATACCGAGAGACGGAATGTTGTTCATCCTTGGCCTCATGGTTATTGTATTTATATCCAATTTTATAAATGTATTGATATCTGGAGCGGTCGGGTTCTTCGTATTATCAGGAACTGAAGCTCGCATGATTCCAGAAGATGTTGCGGTTTTTACTCCGTTTTTTGAGATGAATCTTCCGCAGATTGCCGGAACCGCACAATCTTTGTTTGCAGGTATTATCGTTGGGCTGGCCAATTCATTTCATCCGAACAAATATGTATCCATCACAATAAAATTTATACATGAATGTGTCATGAAATTCATGAAAAAATTTTTCGTGCCATTGCTGCCGATATTTGTTGGAGGTTTTTTGCTAAAGCTGTTATCAGAGGGCAAAATGCTTGGGTTTGTTGGGAACAACACAAAGGTCTGCGTAATAACCTGTGGCTTTTTATGGATATATCTTGGTTTTTGGCTGCTTACTGCATCATCTTTCAAAGTAAGCAGGGCAATAGAGATATTTAAAACAACGTTTCCGGCGATTGTCACCGCTTTCAGTACCATGTCCAGCGCAGCTGCGTTGCCGATGTCGCTTAATGCGGCTGAGAAGAACACCGGGGATAAAATGCTTGCCGATGCAGTTATGCCAATTACCTTGAATTTTCATATGGTCGGGGACACAATTATTGTTCCGATTATGGCGTTAATGGTGTTGCTAGTCTTTGATCATCCGTTACCAAGCGCGTTTAACTTTATCTTATTTGGGGTGTTTTTTATTTTGAATAAATTTGCCGGCGGCGGCGTGCCAAGCGGGACGATAATGGTAACTGTGCCGGTTTTGGAAAAGTATCTGGGGTTTGATAGTTCGATGACAGCGTTCATCATAGCGCTATACGGCGTAATAGATCCGATAACATCGTCCGGAAACGTTGCGGCAAACAACTTTTTTATAATTATCTTTCAAAAGATAAGAAGTTTTATTAAGGGTTTAACGTCAAAACAAGCGCTGTAAGCCTCTACGCTTGTTTTATGTTTTTTTAGGTATTGTATTTCTGCCCTTCATAGAGATCATCGTATAGACTACCGGCAAAATAAATATAGTGAACAGAGTTCCTATAGACATGCCTCCAACGATTACCCATCCTATCTGTCGTCTAGCTCCGCTGCCTGCTCCTGCAGCCATAGCCAAAGGCATTGAACCAAGCACCATCGCGAATGTTGTCATAAGTATAGGACGCAACCTGAGTTTAGCAGCTTCATGTACGGCTTCGAATTTGTTTTTCCCCTTAAGCACAAGGCTATTAGCGAAGTCAACAATCAATATACCGTGCTTGGTTATAAGGCCAATCAAAGTTACCATGCCGATTTTTGAATAAATATTAAGACTTCCTCCGCTTATAAGCTTAAGCGTTACTAGCGCTCCGGCGATGGAAAGAGGAACGCTCAGCAGGATTATGAATGGGTCGATGAAACTTTCGAACTGCGCAGCGAGCACCAAAAATATAAAAAGTAGCGCGATGACGAATATGAATATTATATTGCGGCTTTCTTCTATATAAGTTTTGGTTTTCCCGGAAAAAGTCAACCTTATGTCATCCGGCAAGTGCGTTTTGAGCAAAGTTTCAATTCTGTCAACAGCCTCTCCGAGCGAATAGTCTTTGCCTATATCACATTTAAAACTTATTGCAAGAAGCTGGTCATAGTGGAACAACCCTATTGGAGCTTGTTTAGGAGTGATAGTAATCAAGTCAGATAAAGTCACCATGTTTGGCATATTTTGTCGCCGTTGATTAGAGTCGCGTACCTTTACAAATATATCTGAAACGTCTTGAACGCTGCTGCGCTTTTTATCTTCCAACTGGACGGTCACATCATATTGCTTGCCGTCGAGCTTAATTCGCGTAGCTGTTCGTCCTCTTACCAGAATTTCTACGGTTTCTGCTACTTCGTTTATACTGATCCCCAGCGATGCGGCTCTTTCGCGATCTATGTCTACGACGTATTCTTGCGCCGACGGAAGCAGCGACGTCTCAATTCTTGGGAAAATATGTTTGTGCTGATGTAACAGCTGATTGAACAGAGCTCCGTACATTTCCAAGTGAGCAAGCTCGAGGCTGGTTTGCAACACAAACTCGATTTTGTCTCCTTCGCTCGCGCTGCTGCCTCCACCGCTTGCCGAAACATATATGTCGGCTCCGGCCACATTGGTAAACTTATCTCGCAGAGAATCGGCTACTTCTTGGGTTGATCGTTTACGTTTATTCCATTCCGTAAGCATAGCTCCACCGCTTATTTGCGTCGCTTGAATGTCTATGTCTCGATATTCGATCTCTGGAACATCTTTTAGTATATTTTCCACCATTAAGGCATTGCGACGCATATAGTCATACGTTGAATCCATTGGGCCATGACCAACGATAGACAGCCAACCGTCGTCTTCTGAGGGGGTATCTTCGGATGGCAACCAAAAGCCGCCTATGGTAAAACCTATTATCGCTACAGTACTGCCAAGAAATACAGAAACAATCCTTCTTCTAAGCAAAACTTTAAGAATACGCGCATATCCGTTCTCAATTGAAGCAATTAGCGCATGAATTTTCTTCCCAAGGTGCTTATAACGCTCAATCCACTTGTTTCTTTCAGTTTTCTCCAATGAAATTTTCGTCAAAACTTTTGAGCACATCATCGGCGACAGCGTAAGCGCCACAAAACCGGAGATAATCACCGAGCCGGCCAAGGCCAAAGAAAACTCTCTGAAGTACTTGCCGAGCTTTCCGGGAGCTAAGCCTATTGGCGCGTAAACAGCGGCTAACGTCAAGGTCATTGCAACTACTGCAAATGCAATTTCTTTTGTGCCTTCTATTGCCGATTCAATCTTGTTTTTGCCAGATTCGATATGTCTGTGCACATTTTCAAGGACGACGATCGCGTCATCCACTACTAGGCCGATGGATAATACCATTGCCAGAAGGGTGATCGTGTTAATTGTAAAGTCGAACAGATAGAGAAGGAAAAAGGTTCCCAGTAAGCAGACAGGTATAGCGACAAGCGGAACAATTGCAGCCCTGAAGGACCACAAAAATAAAAATATAACCAGTATAACAAGGATAGTGGCCTCTATTATGGTTCGGTACACTTCTTTAATAGAAACTTCTATATATTTTGTTCGGTCCATGGCTATTGTAGCCTTGATGCCATTGGGCAGCGCTCTTTCAATATCCGGGAAAATTCTTCTTACCCCCCTGCAAACGTCGAGCGGATTGGCCGTAGATTGCTTGACCACGCCTAGGGCAATGCCTTCTTTTCCATTGAACCAGAAATTACTTCTGATTTCGCCGCCACCAAACTCTGCGCGTCCAATATCTTTTAATTTCAATAGTTTACCGTCGGGCGTTGGAATTGCGAGCTCATTAAACTGCTCAGTTTTATTGAGCTCGCCAGTTATCGTGATCATGAATTCGCGATCTTTTCCAATGAGGCGTCCGCCTGGCCGTTGTACACACTGCATTTGGATTGCATTACGGACTTCAAGCGCTGTAAGACCGTAGGCGGCAAGCCTTTGGGTATCAAGCTTTATGCGCATAGCTTTTTTAGTGCCGCCTTGTAAGTCAACCCTTGCTACACCGGGAGATATCTCGATTTTATTTTTTACAAACCGCTCTACATAATCGCGAACTTCGTCATTCGAAAGTGTTTCGCTTGTAAAGATGAGATAGATAATAGAATGAGCGTCCGCGTCTGATTTATGCAACAAAGGATGCTGCATATCTTGTGGTAATTCGCCGTATATACGAGAAATTCTTTCCTGTACTTCGCTTGCGGCAACGTCTACGTTTTTATCGGGGCTGAATTGAATTGATATTTTGCTTTGCTCATTGCTGCTGTTTGAGGTGATGATCTCTGCGCCTTGGATGGTTGCAAACACCCCTTCAAGAACTTTTGTTACCTGCTGCTCGACCACATAAGGGTTAGCTCCGGGGTAATGCGATTCAACCGAGATCATCGGCTTTTCAATTTTCGGCATCTCCCGCACGGACAGCCTTTGATAGGAGACTGCGCCCAAAAGACAGACGATTAAGGTTAAAACTGTGGAAAATACCGGCCTTCGAATAAAGACTTCAGTGAACGACATTCAAATACTCCCTATTGGTGGCCTAAGCTATCGATATCTGTGGAAATTTGTACCATACTTCCATCGCGAACTCGAAGCTGACCGGCGGTAATGACTATATCATCGGCATTAATACCGGTTAAAATCTCAACCTCACCATTTTGACGAACGCCAATCGTAACAGGAGTCTTCATAGCCATACCATCAACCACCCTGAACACGATATCATTGTCTCCTATGTGAGATACGGCGCTTTCTGGGACAAGTATTGCTTCTGAAGACGAAGTGCTCGGCACAGAAACACGCACGAACAACCCAGGTCGCATATCTTCATTTTGGTATTGTAGCACTGCGCGAACAGTAAAACTGTGCGACATTTGATCCGCCTCTGGGTTTATTGCAAGCACTTCAGCGGGAAATTCTCCATGAATACCGTCGATTCTTATGTAAATTATCTGGCCAATTTGCATTCCGGCAACAAGCATTTCCGGCACTTTAAAATCAACCCGTACGTCTTGGTCGCTGACTATTCGCAGTAATTCTTTGTTTTTGGTAACGTATTCGCCAACGCTTAATTCTCTTAATCCCACAATTCCGGCAAATGGCGCCTTGATCTTAAATTTCGACAGCTCTTCCTTGCTTACGCCAAGCTTAGATTCCATAATCAAAACTTCAGCGCGCTTTTTTTCCAGCTCGCTTTTTGAAAGAAATTCCTGTCTTGCAAGTTCTTTCGCACGCTTATATTCGGCTTTAGCAAGCATCAATTGCGCCTGTATTTCGCGCACATGGATGCGCAGGCCCGCATCGTCAACCTCGATCAAGAGGTCTCCTTCATTTACTTTACGTCCTTCTTCGAATAAAATCCTCGTTATTTTTCCATCAACTTCGGATCTTATTGTGACGTCGTTGCTGGCACGAAGGGATCCTATTAAGTTCGTTACGTGCTGAACTTGTCCCAATCTGGCCGATGCAACATTGACGATCGGAACCGAGTGCTGAAGATTAAGCGTATCAAGAACATCTTTGTCGGTTTTTTTCTTTGAAAATATTTTATCGAAAAAACCAGCAATTTTGCTCGATTCAGCACTGATAATTCCCGCTTCCATTGGCTTGTTTTCTAAGCTGTCAGCGATAGGCTTTTGATTTTTGGCTGCAGCTTTTGCCACGGGCTTTCTTTGTGAAAGCTCTACAAGAAATTGTTTTGCTCGTTTCCAGATATCCCTGCCGAGAATATTTCCAATTTTATCAATAATAGGCTTTTGCGCTGCGATAGGCATTTCCTCAGTCGATCCTTTCCGGAAAACTCTCGCAAAAAATTGTTTCACTTTCGACCAAGCGCTCTTGCCAGTATCGGCCTCAGGCGTACTCGCTTCAATTATCTCGTCCTTACCGTTTACAATCAGATCGTCCTCAACAGCGTTAGACTCCGTCGCATGTTTTTTACGGAAAAGCCTACTTAAAAATCTCTTCAAGCGCGCCTTAAAGCTCTTGCTGGTGTCGAATTCATCAGGGCTTACCTCAAATTGCTTATCTTCGATGCTGTCTACGACAAACTCTTGCTCTTTGACTGCAGTTTCTGCCACGGGCTTTCTTTGGAAAAGCTCAGCAATAAACTGCTTCGCTCGTTTCCAGATGTCTTTGCTGAAACTTTTTTCAGCCCTATCAGCAATAGGCTCTTGTTCTACGGCAAGCACTTCCGCAGCCGAT
>JAIRWN010000019.1 GCA_031268985.1 Holosporales bacterium | reverse complement strand
TCTTTTCTGGCGGTTATGCTCATTTGCTTTGCC
This sequence comes from Holosporales bacterium, assembly GCA_031268985.1. Classification (GTDB taxonomy): domain Bacteria; phylum Pseudomonadota; class Alphaproteobacteria; order UBA3830; family JAIRWN01; genus JAIRWN01. The sequence goes on along the minus strand of JAIRWN010000019.1, from coordinate 39,793 downwards.
GCTCATGGTCAAGCGTCGATACACAACGCTTTTGGCACTGCCATGGGAAGCAAGAACGGCATGTACGATAATGCCAGAGCCTGCTGTCAGAGCGGGTTGACGGCCAGAACGGCTACTACCCTAAGCGTTAGTTCCACTTTCACCGCAATCTTGGAGAAAATATCCGCCCTAAATACAGAGGGCAGAGTCGTATCAGAAAAAGACCTTGCCCTCCTGCGCAGAGCAGCCGAGTTGTTCAAACTTTACGGAAGCGACAGAGATATACCGCATCTTCTTCCCTCTATTGTCAGTGCCGCAGACGCGGACGACCGAATTGGGGTATGTTCAAGGCTGTTTGGGCTGTCGGAGCCTCACAATTATCCGGATTTGCTGAACGCCATATCAGCGTCAGGCGCAACCATGTTCTTCGCTACAGGATACGGAGATAAATGTTTTTACAGCATAGATTGTCGCAATTGGTTCGCAAAAGCCCTGGGTCGTACAATCGACCTGAACGGAATTGCAACTGACGGTCGTACAGTTGTCGCCGTAGGAGAGGACAAGCAAATACTATACGCTGAAGGCACGGGAGATTGGACTGAAGCAACCTTTGTTGGGGAAGTCTTCGACATCGGAGAGGTTCCCGAAATCGAATTTGGAGATAGAGTCGTCACAGAAAGAAGCGCACAATACGATGCGTTTTACACTACATTTACAGAATGCGCGTACGGCGGCGGCAGGTTTGTCGCAGTGGGAAGGTGTCCCGGTCTGATATTTCAAAGCGGAGATGGCGGAAAGACGTGGGAAAGAGCAACGCTTCCAAATGATTATGGAGTATTCAACTGCGTTACTTACGGCGGCCCTGACAACGCGGAAAAATTTGTCGCAGCAGGAGGAGACGGGGTCTATTCCGGCAAAGTTCATATACTCAGCAGTGGAGACGGTCTTAATTGGACTGAGGTATTAAGTCGCCCCGCTATCAATGATTATGATATTGACGGAGTTGAGTACGGCGATGGTAAGTTTATAACTGTCGAATTGCATGGAAGGGCGTTTTACAGCGCAGACGGCATGACATGGTCTGAGACGAAAGTGCCTCAAATGTCCAAGATATTATACGGCAATGGCAGATTTGTCGGCGGAAGAGAGGGGGTATATTCAAGTCAAACGGGAATTAGCGATTGGATTCAGGTGCAGGGGTTGCCATCAGAATCCTTTTACAGCTACGACCATGCCGGAATTGCATTCGGCGGCGGCAAGTTTGTGGCCATAAGCGATTCTCAAAAAGTTTTTACCAGTCTTGACGGTCAAACTTGGAGTCAATCCGGTTCAGTTAATGGCGCAGTAAGCGGGTTTTCCGTTGTTGGCTTAGAGGTTAAGATGCTCGACTTATATTTAGCCGAAGCGGGAAAGTTATTTGGGTTGAGAGGAGAACAAATGGCTTCGATCCCGGATCTTATCGGCTACGCTCTTGCTGCCGCAAGTTACTCCGGCGAACTTTCTTCTGCCGTACAGCTGTTTGATCCAAGCCTTCCAGCGACATATCCTGCTTTGCTCGACAGCATAATTGATTCCGGCGGAGCCGAAAAACTTCGTCGCGCCTTAGATCTGTTTGATCCAGACCTTCCCGCGACATATCCCGCCTTGCTCAGCAGTATCGTTTCTAGCGGAGTACTTGTCGCCGGTGGTGACGAAGAAAAGATACGGTATAGTCTGGATGGAGGGACTAGTTGGATTCCTGCTACGTTTCTTACAGATGGAGTTTCTCTTGGTAATTGGGCTAATAGTATGTGCGCTATGGTCTATGGCGATAACGGCAGATTTGTTGCCATTAACGATGAGGGTTTCTTTTACAGCGATGATGGAATAAATTGGTCAAAGTCCTCCAGCGCCAATTCAAATTATTACTACGGCTGCGTATCTGCCAGAGGTAAGTTTGTGGCAACTTCTCCTTCTATCCCTCAGATAACATACAGCGCCGATAACGGAATGACATGGTCATTTGTTGAATTGTCTGAAGATCTTACCGATGCTCAGCTCTGGAAAATCGCTTATGGCGGAGCCGAAATGCGAAGGAACTTTGGCGGAACTGTAACGCAAAGGTTTGTCGCCGTCGGTTATGATACAAGCGCGAACGCTGATTTAATCGCCTACAGCGAAGACGGCGTCAGTTGGACACGAGCGAATTTCGAGGCAACGCCAGACAATGTCCTGCTCGGAATTGTCTGGGGCAATAGCCGGTTTGCGGCAGTAGGCGGCAACCGAATTCATTACAGCACTGACGGCATCAATTGGGATCTTTCGTCATTTACTCCCACAAAGGATTGGTGCGGCATAACATACGGGAATGGAGTATATGTCGCAGGTTGCGCCGGCCGCTCCATGTACTGGAGCAGCGATGATTTAGATACTTGGACGCAGATAACAAGCCTTCCCAGCTATTGTTATTACTTCAATTATGGAGATTGTTCCAATATAACATACGATGGATCCAAGTTTGTTGCTGTGCCTTACTCGTCTGCTGATTATGATGGAGTATATTCCAGTTCTGACGGCAAGAACTGGGACTTTCTTAGCACAATCGATGACTCAATGTATTACTACTGCGTTGCAGCAAAACCATCAGCTCTGCAATTGGCTATGCATGGCGCCGTCAAAAACCTCGGTTGCGAACAAACATATCCTGCGGTTTTGAAAACCGTCGATGGGTTGAGCGCAGGTCTGGCCAACGCAGCAACCCACCTCGGGCTTCCCGAAGACGGCCAAACTGTACCGGCTGTAATTGGCGCAGTTGCAGAACTAAATCTGGATAGTTTTGCAGCGTTGTTCAACTCTGCAGCAACTATACCTGCAATAATTAGCGCAGCAGACGGTATCAATGATAATCTCGTTGAGGCAATAAGGGCGCTCGCTCCTGATTACGACGGGCCTTTTACAATTCAAACATTGATAAACCTGGCCAAGGCCCACGAGCCTCAAGAGATCGAAATTCTTTAAGGAAGGCAGCTTTTTAGATGATGATTCGGGATAGACCCGGCAGTGGAGGCCTAAGCCACTTATGCCGGGCCGAATCAAGACGGTTTTCCAGAAGATGATCCATGGCCAACCCAGCTGCCCCATTGGGCTTTTCCTATCCAAAAGATGATTCAGGATCAACAGGGCGATGGGGCCTAAGCTCCTTATGAAGGCGGCTTTCCGGAAGACTATTCAAGGCCAACCTCGGCGGTTGCGCAGTTTCCGCAGGCACGACCCATCACTTTCCTTAAGCCTTAGGTCGTGCAAAGAAGCCCGACAGGTCAGTGATTTCGAGACTGCAGCGACGCGGTTATATTTGCGTTAAAATCGGGTGGGTTTGCCGACAGTTGAGCCCGGTACGGCCTCTGCCGTTTAAATTGGCGCGCGGCGTAATAGCCCTTTAGGCTATGATACGACTTGCTTGGACGATTTTTCCATACCCAAATACGCCAGCAGAAATTCATCAATTTTGCCGTCCAGTGCCGCCTGGGCGTTGCCCTTTTCCGCGCCCGTCCTTAAGTCCTTAACCATTTGGTACGGGTGTAAGACATACGACCTGATCTGATACCCCCAACCGATGTCAGATTTGGCAGAGTTCGCGTCTTTTTGTTTTTCCTCTCTTTTTCGGAGTTCCAGCTCATACAAACGAGCTCTGAGCATATTCATGGCGGTAGCCTTGTTTTTGTGTTGAGACCTGTCGTTTTGGCATTGGACAATAATTCTCGTCGGCATATGCGTAATCCGAACAGCGCTTTCCGTTTTGTTTATGTGCTGACCGCCTGCGCCGGACGCTCGGTAAGTATCTGTCTTAAGGTCTTTTTCTTCAATTTTGACGTCAATCGTATCGTCAATAACGGGGTAGATATAAACCGAAGCAAAGCTGGTATGCCGCCTTGCATTTGAATCAAAAGGAGATATCCTTACCAGCCTGTGCACGCCTGATTCCGATTTCAGCCAACCATAAGCGCGCGCGCCGATAATTTTTAAGGTTGTTGATTTTATGCCGGCTTCTTCGCCGACGTTTTCTTCAATTTGCTCTATGGAATAGTCATGATCGCCTGCCCACATCGTATACATGCGCATAAGCATTTGCGCCCAATCCTGAGCCTCTGTTCCCCCGGCTCCGGCGTGAATTTCCATAAAACAATCATTTCGATCGGCTTCTCCTGACAAAAGACTTTCAAGTCTGTAGGCCTCAGAACGCGTATATAGCGCCTCAATTGCATGTTGCGCTTCTTTTTGCGCTTCGGAATCGTTTTCTTCATCCGCCAATTCGGCCAGAGTAACTGCGTCCTTATATTCTCTTTCGAAATTCAGGCACTTTTTGACGTCTTGCTCTGTCTGAGCGCGTTCACGCATAATTTCTTGGGCGTATTCAGGCTTGTCCCAAAGATCTTTGCCGTCAATCTTGCGGTTTAGATCTTGAAGGCGTCGATTAAGTTTGTCCCAGTCAAAGAGACCTCCGAACAATGTCTATTGTTTCTTTTATATGGGCCAAGAGTTTTATTTGTTCTTCCTGCATTATGTGACCTCTATTCAATTAAAGAAGAAATACTGTCATTTTGATTTTTACTGTTTCCCGGCGAAATATTTTCGTTTGTCGGCGCAGGAAGTTTTTGCGGCGCATCTTCTGTTTCGTCAAGCAAACTGCCGATAGAGTCGATCGAAAATGTTCCGCGTTGGTCGCTGCTGTATTTTTTATCCAAAGGGATTGCTCGAAACGCTTCGTAAATAGCTGACTTGCTTTCCTTATCAGGAACGCCGGTCACCGGGTCAATTTTTTTGAACACCACTCCTTTTGGGACTTTAAACGGGGTCATTTTGTATTTTGGGTCAATTTGCTCAACAACTTTTATCAGTATCGGTAACGGAAGATTGGCGCCAAGAACTTTGTCGCCCAAAGACTTCGGCTGATCAAATCCGATATATATTCCTACAACCAGGTTGGGAGTGTATCCGACAACCCAAGTATCTTCGCTATTATTTGTTGTCCCGGTTTTACATGCAAAAGGAAAGTCAAAGTGTCTGGCCCGCACGGCGCTGCCGCGTTTGGAAGCTCCTTCAAGCATGTGCGTAATCTGATATACGCTTATTGGGTTGAACATTTGCTCCTCTCCTTCGGATATCTCCGGCGGAGTATCTGCCATAGGGCCGATATATCGGCATTGCGCATAGGACTGTTGGTTTCCTCTGAATATGACCTTGCCATACTTGTCTTGAATATGGTCAATGATTATTGGCGTAACGCCTCTGCCTCCATTAGCAAGAATACTATAGGCGCGGACAAGTTTAAAAAGCGTAGTTTCGCCCGAACCCAAGACGGTCGCAGGATAGACGTTTGGATTGTTCAAGATATCCAGCTTATGCAAAGTCTCGGCAATCGGTTCGAGGCCAATTTGTTGAGACATGGCGACGGTAGCGTTGTTTACGGAGTGCTCTAAGGCGAATCTTACAGTTACATCCCCAAAAAATTTGTTGGTGACATTCTTGGGTTGCCAAGCCTGTTGATTCGGACCGGGGACGATCGAAATCGGCCCGTCGTGTATAATGGAATTGGGATCAAAACCGCAGTCCATAGCCGTAAGATATATGAACGGCTTTATTATTGACCCAGGTTGCCTTATGGCTTGTGTGACGCGGTTGTATTCGCTGAGCGCATAGTCGTATCCTCCGTGCATAGCCAAAATTCGGCCGTTGAGAGGACTCATCACAATAATCGCTCCTTGGACTTTAGGTGTTTGACGCAGTGCAAGCGTCCTCGAGTCAAGCTTTTCAACCCATATGACGTCCCCAATCTTCAGAACGTCGGACGGTTTTTTGACAATTGGGCCCAGAATGCATTTGCCAAGACTTTTTCTTGCCCAATTAAGTTCAGACAGAGGAATGTTGCCTTCAGATCCGTCGCGCATGATTACTTTTGCGCTTTGACCGGATAAAGAGCTGACAACGCCAACTGTCCATGAATTGCTCAGTTTTGGAAGCGCTCGTGTTATTTTTTTCAGCTCGTTTGCATGGTCGGCAAGATCTATATTGGCTATAGGGCCACGCCAGCCATATTTGCGATCGAACTCTGATAGGCCTTCGCAAAGGCAACGTTCTGCGATCGTTTGGATTACGGGATCCAAGGTTACATGTACTGCATATCCGGAGGTGTAAACGCTCTGCGTTCCAAATTTAGCGTTGAGAAAACGGCGCACTTCTTCAGCAAAATATTCTGCTTTAAACAGTTGTCGCCGCTCGATCGGCGTGAGTTGCAAGAGCTCATTTTTAGCGGTATCAGCTTCTTCTTTCGATATAAATTTGTTAGACAACATCCGGTCTATTACCCAATCGCGACGGACTCGCGCTCTGTTAGGATGCTTTTTTATATTGTAATTTGCTGCGCCTTTCGCCAGGCCGGCCAGATATGCGCACTCGCCTAGCGTTAACTCGTCGAGCGACTTGTCAAAGTATGATTGCGCAGCCACCGCTACGCCGTAAGAGGCTGTGCCGTCCGCTCCTACCCCCAGGTATATCTGATTAAGATATAGCTCCAAAATTTTGTTTTTCGGTATGGACGCGTCGATGGCGATTGCCAAAATTGCTTCTTTTATTTTTCTGACCCAAGAAACGCGACTTCCCGTCAGCATATTTTTCGCTACTTGTTGGGTGATGGTTGACGCGCCAACCAACCGTTTATTGGAGCCTATGTTGCTTATGTTTACCAATACTGCTCTGATAATTCCAAGAAAATCTAACCCATTATGCTGATGGAAGGTTTTGTCTTCCGCCGAAATAAAAGCGTCCATAAGCATTTTCGGTATGGCTTCTATTGGAAGAAAAACGCGTTTTTCGATAAAATACTCTGACAAAAGTTTGTCATCAGTTGTATAAATGCGGCTCACAAGCGGAGGAGTGTAATGGTCTATCAGTGAATAGCCGGGTATTGCAAAATTATGGTATTTGACAGAAACAAACAAACCAATTGCAGCACAGCCGGCTAGCGTTAAAAAGGTTAGAGCAGACGAGAAAAAAATCCTCCGAAACGACATGCTTTCTGAGTATAAATTAGTACAAAAATGGCTTATCGTTCGTTTTTATCACAGAATCAGCTTTTTAACCATCGATTCCGCAAAGCTTGAGGCGCAGAAAGAGGCTAAGGATTTAACTTCGACAAGTGCAGCGAAGTCATAAATCCTGCCGACGGTGATTTCTCTCTTTAAAAGTTGGTTTGTTCAGAAGCAATTGCGCCTGACCTCAAGGGCGCATTTATATATACGAAATATGATTTTTAAGGCTGCGCTCGGCCTTTCTGTCAAAAAACATTTTTTAATCCCAAACCGGGAAGCAGTTTTATGTGCCATAATTTTATTACAATATCGTCAAATAAATATCTCATATAAGACAAATCTTAATCGATTTTTAACAAAATACATATATTTTAATTATATATAAAAATAACATGAGGTTAAGATATGAAAAATATCAAAAAAATGAATGTTGCGCTTTTGGCTGGAATTATTTCCGGTTCATCGGCGAGCGCTACTCTCACCGATCCTTTAACAAGTTCTTCGGCGGCAGATCAGAGCGTTACGGTTCGACAAGTGTCGAGGTCAGAAGAATCCTCTTCGCCTGTCATAAGCGCAACAAAAGCGTCTTTCCCGTTTTCCTCTTGTGAGAATGTTCATATTATAGCGCCGCGCATAAAGGCTGCAGATGCTTATGCTTCTTTCATACATAACGACAACATTTTTAATTTCGGCATGCCTGTTATGCTTCTGACTTCCGACTTGGCGGTAAAAAAGCTTAACGATTGCATGGATTTTGTCGAATGTTTGTTAGAACTTAGTTTCACGTCAAAAGAGAAAGATCTGTTGATTAATACGACAAAAAAGTTTTGGAGTAGCGGATATGACAAAATCGCCATAGATCCGGAAACCGGTATATGCCCGTTAGAGTTTTTTAGTCGTTGTTTTCGCTTAGCAGATGAGACGGCTCCCAACGGATTCAGTTTTTTGGCCGGCGCCTTAATCGACGCTGCTGATCCACGGAGTGGCGGCTTATGTTTGCAAGGGTATATTGTGCGATTGATGTGCGCGTTTAACAATTTCGTATACGAACAAGCTTTGGCAAATCTAAACTTTGGTATGGAAGAATAACTTGAGGACTTTTACTGTCCTGAGCTTTCGCATAACATTTTCGAATTGCTTTTGGCTTGAATGCAAAAAACTTCAGCCTAAAAAACGATTACCCCTCCTTCCTGAAGGGGAGGAGGGTGCGGGCTCTGCGTGCTTTTCTGCGCTCGCTTTAAAACCTCTCGGATTTACGAAGATGTTTTATACAGAGCTTAGGCTGTCTATTAGCGCCTACCTCTTTTCTTCTTAGAAACTCTACCCCTCCCATCAGCAGCAGTTGATTTCTGTGCTGCCGGGCGGTCGTCTAGTCTTGACTTTTGCGCTTGCGCCTGGCTGGCTTGCGGAAAGAGTGACGGATGATCAGGATCCGCACCCATTCCATGCAGCCGTAACTCCAGTGACTTAACGGCAAAAATTCTTAAGATCATCGGATGGCCATAAATCGCTTTCATTCCCTCAAAAACAGAATGGGGAAGCTGGCCAACATATGCCGTAGCTGCCGTATCGTTAGTAACCAAGCGGTTTGCGGAAAAATGGGCAAGCAGTTCCACCACAGCATCTATAGTTTGCGGCGAACATTGTGATAAAAAAGCCTCAACTTTTACTTGACCACTTAATAGCGCAGAGTAAAGCCAAGCTTGCCCGTAGCTGCTATTTATCAGAAGATCGTTTAGCGGACGCTTCCAAAGCTTAGTATTCCCCTCCATATGGAGAATAAAGCCTTTCTGAGTCTCTTCTCCTATATAAGTGGCCCACGCTATTGCAGCAAGTTCTCTACTTTCCATTAATTTAACAGGAGAAACGCCTGTGTACACTTCCATATTTACATTAAAACGGAAAGGAAGCAGTAGGCAACACTTTACTTCCTCAATCCAAGCAGTAAATACGGTTTCGTCGGTTATAAACCCGAGCGCTTCAACGGCGCCTCTGAGGGCCATCTTTCTATTTTGCTCGTCTGAAAATTCTTTTGCAATAGACGCGGACAAAAGCGCGAGCGATCGCCGAACAGCCAAATCAACATAGGTTAGTTTTTTACGTAGATCCTCCACTACTTCATGTTTTCTTGTAAAATCAATGTTAAACAGTATTACACCGCTGTCGACCAGCAACTCTTCCGGACCTAAATCCACGGCACGCTCTGCCCATGGATTAACAGATCGAGCTCCAGATTCCATCCTTTGCAGAACAGACTTAGGTGCAGTAGCCTTCCAATTAGTCATAGCAAACGGACAATCAACGATCTGTGGGCAGGATTGATATTGAAAAAGACATTTTGAATCGATACAACAGGTATCTGCATCGAAATACCATAAATGCGACACACCATCGAAAATGGGCAATTCCGGCAAAAACAGTTTAGCAAATACAATTGGCGACCAACCGGATAACTCGCTAATAGCTAAGCCTTCGGGCAGTAAAGTTGGCAAGTTTAAAGGTGTAACGACCACTTGCACCAGTGGAACTGCTCCAGGTTTTGATGTTTTGTTAAGCTTATTTAATGCTTTAACCTGCCCAGGATCAAGGCCGGCGTCTAGTACGTAGACGCAAGCGGAAGAATCTTGCGGGATATTGACAATTAATGAATAAACAGACGTTAACAAAGGAGGGAAATAGCCTTTGTCCGCTATATAGCAAACATCTAAGCGCCTGTCCAGAGGGGACGGAGGAGGAGCGGCAGCAGGGGACGTCAAGAGGAATGGTTCGTCCAATTGTCTCGATAGAAGGCTGCGCGCAGCGTCGCATATATCGAATGAACCAAGCAAAAGCAGCATAATTACAGAAAAAACAGCAAACAAACTCTTCTTGAACGAATGCCCATTTATATACATGATTTTTCCATAAAATTTTTCTAAAATGTACTACATATCCAATCTATCAACACGTATCAAAGACGGAAGACAGCCTATTAAATTGCTTTTTTTGGTGCGACTGTTGTTATACGGACACAGTTATTATCCGACCCCGATAGACCGTGTCCGGAAAGACGAAGGGGCGGGGTAGGGGACTTAGCATTTAGGTTTACATTTCAACGCAAAAGCCCGTTCTTCAAGCGCTTCCCCCGTAACTTTGCTGCGAAGCCTTCAAGTAATCCGGCTTCAACAATGGGTGAATATGGCACAATCAAAAGTTTGGGCAGAACGGGCTGTCAATTGCACAAGCGCTTGCCGATAAAGTAATAACGAATATTCCCAAAAATAAGAAAAATATTCTCTTAATTAATTTCATCGCCGGCTCCTTGTGCAACATGCGATTAGGATACAAATGTGCAATTAAGTAATAATTAAAATTACGTTTTTTGAAAAGACTTTATTTTGACTTTTTTATAATAATTTCTGACTCTTCGTTTTGAGGTTGAGAGACAATGCGGTCTCTGCCTCCAAATTCTGAGCTGTACACATCTTTTAAGCAAGATCCGAAAATGCCGGCAATTGTCGATATTATCCCGACAACTTCACCGGATAACGACTCTCTTCGCAGGGACAGAACGCCAAGACACAACGTCAGCCCCAATACTGCGCACAAGACCATTGTTCCGGCTTTAGATCCAGCTCTGTTGTTGCTGGAAACCACTTTTTGTATAAATTTCTTGTGATATTCCTTTTGAAGGTTTTTTTCCATTTCATCGACGAGTTTCATAACTTCGCCTTGGAATTTTGTTGCAATATCTTTATCGGTTGACAGGATTTTGAAGGTTTCGGCGTCGCTTTTCGCATTTGTCACTGAAACGGCAAGGTCTTTGATGATTTGCGCATTTTTTTTGGCATTGTCGCTTTCAAGCCAGCGCTTGATTATCGGTGCGAATTCGCTCAATCCAAAAGCAAATGATATCAGTTGTTTACTCATATTTGTCTCCTTCTATTGTTAATTATTATTTTCTGCGCGGTCTACGGCCGTAGTTTATAGAAAACATGCTTGCCAAGCCTCAGTTTGGGGATGGCGTTTTCTGCCCACTTAGGCTTTACATAACATGAATGATAGTGATCGCTGCCCTGAGTCAAATCAGGCAATTTGCCGTCAAGAAGCGCCACTGCAACTTCGTGACAAACGTTAAACAAAAAATCAAGCCTGTTAGCCTTAGTTATTACAACCAGATTCGGGTCTCCGACATTCCAGCATGAAAATTGCCAAGGTTTTTTACAAACTGCAGCGACACTTTCACCAAAAAAACCGCCTTTGTTTACTCTGTTTACTACAACATTACCAATCGCGATGAGTCCGCTTATTCCTGTTTTGCAGTATTCTCCCCTGGCTTCGCCAAATATGGTTTTAGCAAGAATATCTTCGTCTTCTCGAGAATAAGCGCTTTTTTTCATTTTTTAACCTCTGTTAAACTGAAATAACAAAACCCAATTGCCCGCGTCTTTTCTCCAATCTTCGGCTGTATGAGGGCTCAAACAAATCCAAACCTGCCCGTCTCCTTTTGAAACAAGGTCATTTTTTGCGTACCTTGTCCCGGGCCTCCAATCACCCTGAGGGTTCAATTGGAAAGGCGGAATGGTAACTCTGCCGATTTCACGTCCTTTGTTTGTGAAAAATTTCAGGACGTTAAATTCTTGATCTATGCGCGATATTGCCTCGACATTGTCTTGACGATTTTCCAGTGCGGATAATCGGCTGTCCAAATTCCTAAAATTTTCGTCTACTTCATCGGAAGTTAATGGGATGCTCTTTATGTTTCTGTAAGTAATTGACATTTTATGTTTGCTCCATACGTAAAAAGTACATGTCGAACGTCTTCGTATTGACAACCGACCTTAAAATTTGAGACGACTTATAAATGGAAGTTTCGCCGCTTTCATCGACTGCAGAAATGCTTGCGAAACCATTTGTAACGGCCTGTTCAAGTGAGAATGATTGCTCAGGGCTGACCTCGTCCCAACAAACTAATCCTCTACCGTCAATATCGATGAATTTAGTATAAGGATTGATATCGTCAGCCTGCCAAAAGCTGGATTTGGTCGGATGTATGTGCGTTTTCCCCCCGCTATTGCTTATTTGAAAATAAACTTGCTCAATATCTTTTGGATTTAACTCACTACTCCATGTTCCGCCAAAAGCATGTAAAGATGCCGCTATGGGTACGTTTCGGCGCCCCTCGCATATCGGAAAATCCAGAGCCCAACAAGACGGATCTCTGCGCCATTTTTCTTCTAGGCAGGTTGTGGGCTGATATGCAAAAGGTTTTGTGTATATTATGTTGTCCTTAGGAATCAAGATTTTTCCCGCGTTATTGGAAACGCAATCCCCCTCGATTAAAAGCTCTTGATGCTTGCCGGATGTTAAAAACATGGCGCTTCCGCTGCCGGAATAGGTAACCTCAATCGCTCTGTATCCGGCGAGCCTTATCAGGTTCGCCCCCTCGCCATCGTAGGCCGATTCCGGGGAATAGACCGGGGTAACGCCAATTGGATGGGCGCCGTCTATTCTTTTCGCAGTAGCTGAAGATTCAATCGGAATTCCAATAATGTTCACATGCAACAAGATTTTATCAGGCTGCCGAGCGGTATTTGCCTCAACCACGCAGGCGTCAGCGCGAAATAAGGATAAGCGCGTGTCCAAACACGGAGCCATATTCATATATTGGATAGAATCCTCGGAGGTCTCGGTTTGAACTTCCGGGGCAAATAGTGCTTGCCGCACGCTTCTGTTGATTTGCATTGTTTTTAATTAATTCTGATACCTTCCGGCGCGCTCCACGGAGTTTTTGCTGCGATGTTTATCACATGCTCAAGCGTCGTTTTGTGGTTTATGTTGCGCAGCTTTAAAAATATTTGTGTCCTATTGTTGTTAAGGGCTTGCTTTATCGTATCTGCCGAGCGTGTATGCTTGACGGCGTTCATTATGGATTCTTGCTCTTCCGGCGGGTTTATAATTTTTGCTTCTTCAACCAAATCGACAACATCCAAAAGGCTTGGGGTAAGTATTCCGACAATATTGTTTTTTGAAGTAAAATCCGGGATTTCAATGTCGTTTGCAATCAATTGAGCGCCACATTCAAGTACTCCGTTGCCGGCATACTCTTGATCTGCATAGTTAACCAGCGGTTCGCTGTATTTTTCCAAATGTGGCTCGTATCCGGCTTTACCGACAGAGCAAGCGACAGTAACATCGACATGCTGCTTACCCGTTTTACCGTCGGCAAATAACAAAGTCTTTACGACTTTCCCTGTTATCGATCCCCCGGGCAAATCAGGACAGCTTAGCGTTAAATGCATATCAAGTGTTACTGAGGCCAAGTCTGATACTGAACCGCGAAAAGTCGCCTCTACGCATCTTGTCGACCAAGCCAGGTGCGCCCTTGCAACCATAAAGGCATGAACGATCGACCGTTGCCCCCTTGGCGTCAAGAAAAAGCTTGCAAGAGACGCGTCCGGCATTGCGTCGGGAACCTTTCTTGCATATTGCCATTTCGCTTGATCGGATAAAAAGTTATTGCCTGAGCAATGCGTTTGTACGCATATATAAATATTGCCGCCGAATGAAACTTGATATCCTTCTGTGTAACAGGCGCTCCCTATCCAAGGCAAAACATCAGACTGCAGCGAAAGATTCCGAAGTTTCAAAATTACAGTTTTTGTTTTTGGGGTATTGTTTCTTATTTTTTGGAACGAGTTCTCAACAGTGATATTGGCTATCTCGCGGCGCTTTTGCCGATACCGCCAATGCAGCGTAAGTTTGCAATCAAACCAATCTCTTTTAAACTTGATTGAGCGTTTGTTACCATTATCTGCGACTTCAAATGACTGAGAATATTCCGGATAAAAACTTGAATGCTCGCAGGGGGTTGTCCTCTCCATATCGTTGCAAAAAATTTTATACGCGCTGTTTTTAATCCCATTATGCAGATGCTTGAATCGTCGCCTGAGGTCGTTGCCGGTGAATGAATTCACGATTCCATCGGCAAAACTTTTGGCAATCAGCCTTGAAAGATCAACAATTCCTTGAGATTTTTGGACCCATTCGGCCTGTATTTTTATTTTGACGGAATCCAATGGGTCCGAGCAAAATTTAAGTTCTATATTGGACGACGCTATTTTATTTATAATCTTGTGCTCACGGCCATGGTTTATGTTCGATATACTTAATTCGCCAGTGACCTTATCCCAGTAATACAGCCCTGAAATTCCCTCTAAAAGATACGTCGGATCATCTTGACGGTCTTCCGGCGCAAAAAGCTCGTCCCATATTGGTGCTCTTTTTAAAGAACCTCGTAACTTTTCAAACTTTTCGAAAGCGTTATCCGGTCGAGATAGCAGTTCTAATATTATAAGATTTTTCTCTATGCGAGCGGGAATTGCAGTTACGCAGCCGTAAAAAACGGGCTCCACGTCATCGCTATCGTTTTTTTGTATGCCTAAACGCGCGTAACGCTTTCTTGCATAATCCGGATGGCTCAAGCGTGGGTTGATCAAGGTTATTTTGGCTGAAGCAAAGCAATTTTCTTGGTGCTGCATGATAAGACGGAAAACATGCTCGTCACCTCGCCAAGGTCTAGATTTATCATCAAAAAAATCGATCCAATCCAATAGAAATTTCATATTTCTGCCTTAACTGATAAAGGGGCTTAATTTTTTATAAATTTTTTGCTAGGTTCTTAGGGAAATTCTGATACTTAAAAATCTATGCAAAACTGGTTTAATCGTCCCGGCTACCTTCAGGGTGTGTTTTTTTCACTTTTAGTCTTCTTGGTCGGTTCGACCAACGATGCGGCTACTAAATTTGTTGGGCAAAGGCTTTCTGGGGCGGAAGTCGCATTTTTCAGGTTTTTCTTTGGATTTATCACTTTAATTCCGTTCATTGTTAAGCGCGGCCGATCCATTTTTGTCACTAAGTATCTTGGTTTAAATGTATTGAGGTCTATTCTTGGTTGCTTGTCGGTGCTGCTATGCGTTTATTCAGTGATTAAAATGCCTCTGGCTGAAGTGACAACAGTGTTTTGGACGCTCCCCCTATTTGTACTTATTTTTTCAGCGATACTATTAAAAGAACGTGTGCCTGCGAGCAGGTGGATCGCTACGTTAATTGGGTTTAGCGGTCTGTACTTCTTAATGAGTCCTGACGGCGTATCGTTTAGGTTTGTCATATTGATCCCTGTTGCTTCTGCCATTTTATTTGCCACTCAAGACATCTTGATTAAGAAGATGGTCGACGGCGAAGATCGTTTCACTATGCTTTTTTATTTTTCCTTAGGCACAACTGTTCTTAGTTTAATCCCCGCTCTTTGCGATTGGACTTCTCCCACTTATGGCGAATTTGCTTGGCTGTTTGTTCTTGGGGCTGGAGGTAATCTTATACAATATTTCATATTCAAGGCTTATGCCGCTGCAGAATTATCTGCGCTTGCTCCATTCAGATACTGTGAATTCATCGTATCTGCATTATTTGGCTTTATATTTTTCGGCGACATTCCGAGCATAAACCTGTGTATTGCTGCTGCCATTATCGCACCAAGCACGCTGTATCTTGTTTATAACGAAAGCAATAAATGCGCTGCGAAAAAAGTCGCTTAAAGGGTTAGTTATATTTCTTCAAGAATAAGTTTCCAGGCGCAGTTATTGCCCCACTCGTCTGTTTGTACAATAAAGTTTGTCACTCTCGTCGTTAACCAAGGACGGAAGCCGATAAAAGACTTCTCTGTGGTTGCATAGCGAAGTTTTAAAGATGTTCCGTCTATATTTTCAATGTCGATTTTATTTCCTGCTCCATTTATTGCTATAACAGAGCCTTCTACGGCAGGACGACTGATACGCACATCTTGAATGTCTTTGTCTACGCAAACCCAAAGCGCTTGTATACATCCGACTTGGATTTGTGCTCCAATCCAGATCCCATCCAAGGCTATGGAATTAACGTCTTGGCCGGTTATGACGCTCCGGTATTTTTGAGTATTGCTTCCCAACCGGACCAAGTCGCCATTTATATCCCGAAGCACCTCTCCAATTTCGACCGGCGATAGGCTTTGCTTGCACCCCTGCGCGCTCATCGGAGGCAACCCTCCGACGCTCATTATTAATTCGCTTTCTTTCATTTGTTTAGTTCATCCAACTTGGTTCGATGCAAAATCTTACGCGTAAGTTTTCCCGCAGATATGATTCAAGTTCTTGCACAATGTCTATTGCGCTTTCCTCGGTGTATATGCTGTACTCTTCCGAATCGGGGTCAGGTATTGAATTGACATAATTAATCATCATAATCATTTCCTTATCTGTCTTATTAAGCCTTCAAATTTACATGTATTTGTGCCGCGCTCTTTTCCGGCATATTTAAAGCACACTTTGGCGTTTACATTCATTTCTTCGTCGGCAAGATCAAAAATCTTGTCGGTAAGAGTTTTCGTTATTCGCTGCAAAATGGTTAGAAACTCTTGATTGCCTATATAACCGTTATTTATATGAAGCCTGAAAGAGGTTTTTGCCTTATCTATAGGAGTTGCCGGCGTTATTTCGTCTATTTCCAAAACTGCATAGGAAGAAACTTTGTTTTTGCTTGGATGGTAAGTAAATACCTCGCAGATCTCTTGCAGGTTTGAAATCAAAAATTTCGTTAATATAAGTGGCCAGTTACAATTGCTCATTGTTGCTTTTTCTTACCGCAATCGCGATCGATTCAAAGCCGTTTTCCATTGGCATGGCGATCGGATACAGCGTTTCTCCCTTTTTATTAATTACTCGAAAGTTTGCGGGAAAATTGGGAATCCAATTAAAGTTAAGCAAAAAATCAAGATTCTGCTTTGATCTGCTGAAAATTTGCCGCATACAGCAAGTTGTCTCTCTCCAAAGACGCCAGGATTTTTTGAAACCGCCAAGACTGTCAGAGGTCAATTGGCATATTTCTATTTTCACTTTTTCACTTGGTGAATATATTTTTCTTTTCATGGCTCGTTCCGGATTCATATTTCACTGCTAATTCGGTACGAGCAAAGCAGATGCTTAACGCTATCCAGCAAAATCTCTTGATCATTTGATATAAGATTGCGGTCTTTATATATCCGTCCAACCAACAGCATAATGGCAAGCCGAACGGTCGACGGCACATCTTCAGCCTGTTCGCCATAGCCGGCGACATATTCCGTCAATATATCCAAAGTTTGAGTTGCGATACTTTGCTTTACTTGCAGCGACAGAATTTCTCTATCGTCGATGTGTACAAGTTTAAAGCCCGATTCCTCGATTTTTGTCCCATTGCAAATCAAGTCGGTAACTTCGACGATCGGAGCGTTGGGAAGAATTATATTTATGTTCATTGCAAACGGGCAGTTTTCCACAACATTCCAAGTTTGAATCGAGTTGCCGCAAACTTCCATACGGGTTTTGTACTGCCATTTTTGAGTTATCAAAGACCTTCCAAGAAATTTCTCAACAAGTTCTCTTGCCGTTGTAATCAAGATATTTAGCAAATTATCGTCTAGTTCGTGTTCAAGGCGCAGGAAGATTTTTATTTCATCCAGCCCCACTGGTTCCGATTCCGGTTTTTGCAGTAATTTCAAAGACATTAATTTTATCCTTAGCTGAAACTTTAAGTGATGGAAGCAAGCTCCCGTAAAGGAAGCTCGCTTCGTTGATTTACTCTGAGAAATTAACGACCTTGATTGCGTCAAAATCAACTACAGCGCCCCCTGCTCGTTTTGTCGCATAAAATTCAACGAATGGTTTTGCTGAATATGGATCACGGATGACTTGAAGCTCTTGCCTGTCTACGATCTGATATCCTTCTTTAAAGTTGCCAAATGCCATAGACTTACTTGCGGCACCGTCGACAAGCGCAGGCATGTCATCCATAATTATCACGGGATAACCAAGCAAGGTAGAAGGGCTGGCCTGTTCAAGGTTCGGCGTCCAAAGATAACGTCCGGAGTCCCCGTCTCTTATCTTACGCACCTCTGCGAGCGTCGATCTTGGCATAACCCAAACAGCCTCTTTTAAATATTGCGGTTTCAAGGAATTAAGCACGTTTATTATAAGATCTGCCGGATCGCCGCCGAATGCCCCATTAGCGCCGGATTTAACGATCTCAAGTTTTCCCCACTCCAAAGATTCTTTTTCTACGCAATCATAGGCCAAAAATCCCTTTGGTTTATTTGTTCCGTCGCCGTCTACAAACGCCTGATTTTCTACGCCGGCAATTTTTTCAGCAATGGTTGACATAAGCCATGCCTCTATATCTATTTTGCTGTCGTCCAGAAGCTGTTGGCTTGCTTTTGGTTTTGCGTACATTGCATGAACTTCTATGTTAATCTTTTCCATTTCCGGAGTATCGGTCTCAGCTCTAGCATCGGTTTCGTTAGCCCAGCCTGCATTTGGCAGTTTTTTCTCGATCAACACCTCCAATGCCCCGGTAGATATAGTCGTTACTCTGGCTATAGACCTCATCGGTGAAGTTGATCGCAGAGCTTTGTTCATATTGTGTACAACCTCAACTGGCATGACGAATCCTCCTATATTGTCGGTTGAGGAGCTTAACGCCGCTTTTGTGCAAATTTCCTTTATAGCAATATCATCCCCTTTGCGAAGGTAGCTTGCTACCGCTTCTTTGTATTCTTGGCTGTTATCGTTCTGCTGATTCGTGACGATTGTTTCTCTATTGCCTTGTTTTATGCTTATCTCGCGAAGTTTGGCTTCTGCCTTATTGATCACTGAATCAAATTTTTTGATTTTGCCTGCTATTTGGTTGTCGACGGATATTTTTTCTTCCAGGTCGTTTAGCCTATCATCGTGTATGCTTTTAAACTCATGGAATGCATTGTATAAGCTGTCCAACGCCTCATTAACGTTTGGTGTCATGTTTTATCTCCTTATTTGTTAAACCAGGTGTTAACCCTCTAATTATGGCTGCTAAGCGACGAATATCGGCAACCAGCCATGCTTCAGTCTCGCCTTTATCGGCTGACTTCACATCTGTAATGGATGCCATATTATTAGCGGCAAAAGTCACGAGCGAAACCTCCAAGAGCTCTAACTTGATTAAGCGCCTTATTGAATTCTGTTTTGAGTCTCTGACTGATTTGGCAACTCTGTATCCTATGGACATTCCTTCAATGGCCCTACTTTTAAGCAGGGCATAGGCTTCTTTTGCTTGTTCAACTTCCAGCAAAAGCTGAGCCTTAATAAATAATCCGTACTCGTCTTCCTTTAGTTCTTTTATGTATCCAATAGGTTTCTTTTGATCGTGCTGCCAAAGAAGTTTTGGATACTTTCCGCAGGCTTTTACTTTTGAAAGGCATTCTTTAAACGCATTTTTTTCAACTATGTCGCCTTGCTGGTCCACTATGCCAAACACGCTTGCGTATCCTTGAAATTCGCCGGAGGAAGACAGGCTTTTTACCGCAAAATGTCCTTGAGCACGGTTTGAAGATTTGTACATTATTTGTCCCTCCTTATTTCATCGCCGCCTTCAATCGGAACAAACCCAAGCGCTTGCCTCTTTTCATTAATGGTTAAAAATTCTGCTTCTGAAATTCGTTTCCATACGCCGTCTCGTTTTAATGAAAGGGCATAAATTTCATCTTCGTTATAATTAATGGCCAAGCCGTCGGGATTTTCTGTATCTATCAGCGTTCCGTTCAACTGACCGAGAATATAGTCTAGAAGCGGCAGAATCGTGTCTTCCCAAAGGTGGTACCTTGCCTCACGATAGTTTGAGAAAGTTGAGTCTCCCGGCACGCCAACAAGCATTGGCGGAACGCCAAAGGCCTGCGATATTTCTCGTGCAGAAAAAGTTTTTCCTGTCACGAAGTCCAGATCTTTTGGGGATAACCCCATTTCCTTCCATTCAAAATCACCTTCAAGAACCATTGTTTTTCCAGCGTTTAAAGCGCCCTCATAGGATTTTTTTATGCTGGTTCTGAGGGTTTGCTTTTGCTGTTCCGTCATAAACTCTTTATTTTTTAAAATAAGACACCCTGACGGCCGTCCACCATTTTGAAGCAACGACAAGTTATGCGACGAAACAGCGTTATACTGATCTATTGCAATTGCTGCGGCTTCGATTGGGCTTAGACCATAAAAATCATCTAACGGATTAAAAAATTTGAGATGCAGAATTTGTTTTTTGCCGGTTTTTTCTTCGCGGCAGGGAATATATTCATTTTGACCATAATCATATCCGGTAATTTTACCTGATTTGTCGGCTTTAACCTTCACTCTATCTGGCCTTAGCGTATATATAGCCAAAGGAAATTCATTGCTCTCATAATGCAAGTAAACATATGCATTACCCGACATTAATAAATGGCCCGTTATGGTTTCAAAAAATTCAGCACGGGTTTGACTGCTGTTTGGATGGGCCAAAAGATTGGCAATAACGTGCTCGTTGTTGTTCAATTCGGTCTCAAGGTTGAAAAGTTTCAGCGGAACGCTGGCTAACCCCTTCGATATCAAGTTAATTGCCCTATAAGCAATTACGTTCTTTTTGTATCCTTCGTTTGCTAAATTTTTATAAGCTCTGGGCGTCCATACAGGAGGAATATTGTCGCTGAACGCCAGAACGTTTTGCTCTGCTTTGTTAAAGTTCTTGAGCTTATTTCTAAATTTTAATAAATTTGTTGCAAATGTGTTCATTAATTTATTATTTTTTCGTAAAAAAGTAATGACGCATTTTAATAAAAATTAGTCAAAAATAAAACGACTTTTTATAAAATTGTTTAAATTCAACGAGTTATAGATTTTTTTAAACCGCCCGGCGGCGCTATGATTTCTAAAAACCGCAGTAACTTTATTCAAAGTTTTTTAATTAGCCTTTATCTGCGCTTTAGATTTTGATTGGAACATAATACCTTAAAATGTGGGTATTGACTTGATAGCAGATAAATAATATATTTCGTTTACTGTTTTTAAGATTAAGTAAGGAAAGCAGGCGTATGCCTACAATAAATCAGTTGGTGCGTAAACCTAGGAGTAGTGTTTTAAGGAAAAACAAAGTCCCGGCTTTGGAGGCTTGTCCCCAAAAGAGAGGGGTGTGCACTCGTGTTACCACAACTACGCCAAAGAAGCCTAACTCAGCCTTGCGTAAGATTGCGCGTATACGTTTGACTAACGGTTTTGAAGTAACCGGATATATTCCTGGCGAGGGGCATAACCTTCAGGAGCACTCGGTTGTGCTGATTCGTGGCGGTCGTGTCAAGGACTTACCGGGTGTGCGATACCATATTATTCGTGGCTCTCTCGATACTCAGGGGGTTAAAGATCGTCGTCAGGGCCGGTCCAGGTACGGAGCCAAGCGGCCAAAATAATTTTCAGGGGATGATTTATGTCGCGACGT
The DNA here is from genome assembly GCA_031268985.1 of Holosporales bacterium. Taxonomy (GTDB): domain Bacteria; phylum Pseudomonadota; class Alphaproteobacteria; order UBA3830; family JAIRWN01; genus JAIRWN01. The sequence goes on along the minus strand of JAIRWN010000019.1, from coordinate 18,428 downwards.
CGTTCAGCAAATAAAAGGGGAGTTGTAGAAGATACTCGTTTTGGCAGTGTTATAGTAACGAAATTTATCAATACATTAATGTATGACGGTAAGCGCGCCATTGCAGAAAAGGTTCTGTATTCTGCTTTAGAGGATGCTGAAAAAAAGGCAAAAAAGCCCGCCGCAGATGTTTTTGCTGAAGCGGTGAATAATGTGAAACCCAGCCTCGAGGTAAGATCTAAAAGAGTTGGGGGCGCGACTTATCAGGTTCCTTCCGAGGTCAGAGCTGTCAGGGCTCAGGCTTTGGCTATTAGGTGGATTATAAGCAGCGCAAGGGGGCGTGCCGAGAAAACTATGCCGGATCGTCTTTGTGCGGAGATTTTAGACGCCTACAACGGTCGCGGGAGCGCTATTAAAAGACGCGACGATATGCATCGCATGGCCGAGGCTAACCGAGCCTTTGCTCACTACAGGTGGTGATTATGGCGGCTCGTTTTGCTCTGGATAAGTACCGTAACATTGGAATTATGGCGCACATCGACGCTGGTAAGACTACGACTACCGAAAGAATTCTGTTTTATACCGGCAGATCCCATAAAATCGGCGAAGTCCATGAGGGGGCGGCCACTATGGACTGGATGGAGCAGGAGCAAGAGAGGGGAATAACAATCACTTCGGCCGCGACTACTTGTTTTTGGAAAAATCATCGCATTAATATAATTGATACGCCGGGGCATGTAGATTTCACTATAGAAGTGGAGCGCTCTTTGCGCGTTCTTGACGGCGCAATAGCTGTATTCGACGGTGTTGCCGGCGTCGAGCCGCAATCTGAAACCGTTTGGCGTCAAGCCGACAAGTATTCGGTGCCCCGTATTTGTTTCGTTAACAAAATGGATCGTGTTGGGGCCAACTTCTCTCGTTGCGTAGATATGATTAAAGATCGGCTTGGCGCTATTCCTGCAGTTATGCATCTGCCAATTGGTGCAGAAAGCGATTTTGTCGGCGTTGTTGATCTTGTTGAAATGAGGGCTGTACGTTGGCTTGGGGATGGGCCGGATTCTGAATTTGTGTACGAAGATATTCCCGCCGATCTGGCTAAAAGCGCAGAAGAGCATAGGTCAAAGCTTGTAGAGTTGGCGGTGGAGCAGGAAGATAGCCTTCTTGAAGAGTATTTGTCTGGTAGAATGCCAACAAAAGAGCAGCTTATCGCTTGCATTAGAAAAGGGGTTATATCCAGCGCTTTTGTGCCGATTTTTTGCGGTAGCGCTTTTAAAAACAAGGGTGTTCAGCTGTTGCTTGACGCTGTGGTATCATACCTGCCTTCGCCGCTTGATATTGGGGATGTGAAGGGGACAGAAATTGATTCTGACAGTGCGTTGACGAGGTCTCCTTTGGACAGCCAGCCTTTTTCGGCTTTGGCATTTAAAATTATGAACGATCCGTTCGTTGGAACGTTGACGTTTGTACGAATTTATTCCGGCGTTTTGTCGTCCGGAGAAAACGTTCTCAATTCTATCAAAGACAACAAAGAAAGAATCGGGCGCATTTTGCTTATGCATGCAAACAATCGAGAAGATATTAAGGAGGCGTATGCGGGCGATATAACTGCTATATGCGGGCTTAAAAATACTACAACAGGAGACACTCTTTGTTCGATGGACAAGCCGATTATCCTTGAAAGGATGGAATTTCCGGATCCTGTTATTGAGGTTGCGGTCGAGCCAAAAACCAAAGCCGATCAAGAGAAAATGTCTCAAGCGCTAAGTCGTTTGGCCGCGGAAGATCCTTCGTTTCGGGTTAGTATAAATCATGAAACCGGTCAGACCATTATAAAAGGAATGGGCGAGCTTCATCTTGAGATTATAGTTGATCGTATGTGTCGCGAGTTTAAAGTTGACGCAAATGTAGGAGCTCCGCAGGTTGCCTACAGAGAGACTATTTCGAAAAGCGTAGAAATCGATTATGTTCACAAAAAGCAGACAGGTGGCGCGGGTCAGTTTGCTCGCGTGAAAATTAGGTTTGAGCCCACTTCCTATGATCAAGGACTCGTTTTTGAAAGCAAGATTGTTGGAGGCGTTGTTCCTAAAGAGTATATTCCTGGTGTTGATAAAGGATTGAAAATTGCAAGCGACAGTGGGTATTTGATTGGTTTCCCTGTTGTGGGAATGAAGTGCACTTTGATCGACGGCGCTTATCACGACGTTGATTCAAGCGTACTGGCTTTCGAGATTGCTGCAAGGGCAGCGTTCAGGGAAGCTATGTCCAAGGCGGGAGCAAGATTACTTGAGCCAATTATGGACGTAGAGGTGGTTACTCCTGAGGAGTATATGGGCGATATAATCGGCGATCTGAACAGCAGGCGCGGTCAAGTTTTGGGTATGGATCAGCGAGGCAACGCTCGTGTGTTAAGCGCAGTTGTGCCCTTGGCAGATATGTTTGGATATGTTAATAATCTTAGGTCTATGAGTCAGGGGCGCGCTCAATACACTATGCAGTTTGCTCGTTACGACCTTGTTCCTCCGCAGGTTGCGGACCAGGTTATTGCGGGACATAAAGCGGGTTAGTTTTGATGTTGAATTTTTAGAATAAGGAGCTTTTACTATGGCACAAGCTAAGTTTGAAAGGAATAAACCACATTGCAATATAGGAACCGTTGGTCACGTCGACCACGGAAAAACTACGTTAACCGCAGCTATTACAAAAGTTTTGGCAGAATCTGGCGGGGCTAGCTTTACCGCCTATGATCAGATTGATAATGCGCCTGAAGAAAAGGCTCGCGGTATCACAATTTCCACATCTCATGTCGAGTATGAAACTGCAAAAAGGCATTATGCTCACGTTGACTGTCCGGGCCATGCTGACTATGTCAAGAACATGATTACTGGCGCCGCTCAGATGGATGGCGCGATTCTTGTTGTTTCTGCGACCGACGGTGTAATGCCGCAAACTCGCGAACACATACTGCTTGCGCGTCAAGTCGGCGTGCCGGCTTTGGTCGTTTTCGTCAACAAAGTAGATATGGTGGACGATCCGGAGATCCTTGAACTGGTTGAGCTTGAGATCCGTGAGATTTTGTCCAAATATGACTTTCCGGGCGATAGCATTCCTATCATTAAGGGAAGCGCTCTTTGTGCCTTGGAGGGTAAGAATGATGAGCTTGGAAAAAACAAAGTCAACGAACTTATGGCGGCTATTGATGATTACATTCCTCAGCCGGCTCGTCCGAAAGATCGACCGTTTTTAATGCCCATCGAAGATGTGTTTTCTATCTCCGGGCGTGGAACGGTTGTTACTGGTCGTGTTGAGCAGGGAATTCTTAAAATAAGCGACGAGATTGAAATAGTTGGCCTGCGTCCAACGGCTAAGTCTATTTGCACCGGAGTTGAAATGTTCAAAAGACTTCTTGACCAAGGAGAGGCCGGAGACAACATTGGTTGTTTGCTTCGTGGAACAAAACGTGAAGAAGTTGAAAGAGGGCAAGTTTTGGCTGCCCCCGGATCTATTACCCCGCACACTCACTTTAAATGCGAGGCGTACGTTTTAACGAAGGACGAAGGCGGTCGTCATACCCCATTTTTCAATGGCTACAGACCTCAATTTTATTTCCGTACAACAGATGTTACGGGTACGGTAAAGCTTCCGGATGGGGTGGAAATGGTCATGCCGGGCGATAACATTAATGCTGAAGTTGAGCTGATTGCTCCTATCGCCATGGACGAGGGTCTTAAATTTGCTGTGCGTGAAGGTGGTCATACCGTTGGGGCCGGAGTGGTTTCTAAGATTATAAAATAGGTTCCTTTAATGAATACCCAGCGCATACGGATTTGTTTGCAGGCTTACGACAACAGAATATTGGACTATTCTGCTGCAGAGATAGTGTCTACTGCAAAGAGGACTGGTGCGCTTGTTAAAGGGCCTATACCGTTTCCTAACAAAATTGAAAGGTTTACTGTGTTGCGTTCGCCTCACATAGACAGAAAATCTCGCGAGCAGTTTGAAATAAGGACGTTTAAGCGTTTAATTGACATACTGGATTGTTTGCCGCAGACGGTGGATGCGCTTATGAAGCTTGAGCTGGCTGCCGGTGTTGACGTCGAAGTAAAGGTAATGAATTAAAGCTATGCAAGTTGGTTTAATTGCAAAAAAAATAGGCATGAGTCAAGTTTTTTCTGATGATGGGCGTAGCATCCCGGTCACTTTGCTTAAGCTTGAGAAAAACGTGGTGATAGCTCACAAAAATTTGGACAAGCATGGCTATGACGCTGTTGTTGTCGGTGCTTTTCCGACACATGAACGGAAGCTCACAAAGCCTATGAAAGGGGTTTTCTCTAAACTGAAGACGGAAAATTTTACAGTGATTAAGGAGTTTAGAGTTAACGGAGATAAGGCAGAGGTGGGTACTGAGTTGGGCTTGGACGCTTTTTCGTCGGGTCAGATCGTAGATGTTATGGGGGTTTCTGTTGGAAAAGGATTTGCCGGCGGAATAAAACGGCACGGTTTCGGTGGGCTGAGGGCTTCTCATGGCGTTTCTATAACGCACAGATGTTTGGGATCCACCGGTCAACGTCAAGAACCTGCGAAAGTGTTTAAAGGCAAGAAAATGGCTGGGCACATGGGGGCCACTATGGTTACAATGCTAAATCTGCCTGTACATAGCGTGGATCCCGCTTTAGGTATTATGGTTATAAAGGGGAGCGTTCCGGGATCGGAAAATGGCATGGTTTTTGTGCGCGGGGCAGTAAAGTCTAGCTCCAAAAAACAATATGGTTAATTAGAAAATGCAAGTCAAGGTTATCAATTTAAAGGGGCATGATGCTGGAGAGGTCGATTTGAACTCTGACTTTTTTTCCATTGAGCCGAGACTGGATATCATATCTGAAGTTGTCAGATGGCAGCTTGCTGCTCGACAGGCCGGTACTCATCAGGTGAAAAATCGATCGGCAGTACATGGAACTACAAAAAAAGCGTTTAAACAAAAGGGGACTGGTCGAGCGCGTCGCGGGTCTTGGACGAGCAACGTTTGTCGCGGTGGAGGAGTGGCGTTTGGTCCCGTCGTTCGTTCTCACGCGTTTAAATTAAACAAAAAGGTCAGGCAGTTGGCTCTTAAAGGGGTTCTGTCTTTAAAGTTCAAGAAATCTGAGCTTATCGTGTTAAGCGACTTAGAAAGCGAATCTTATAAAACCAAAGATATGCGGAAAAATTTGGCAAACCTTAATTTGGTTTCAGCTTTATTTGTTTTTGGCGAAAATAATTTGGTTGATAATTTTTCGAATTCCATCACGAATTTGCCGGAGATAGATATTCTATCTGTCAACGGACTGAATGTGTATGATATCATAGGTAAAGAAAAGTTGGTGTTTACTAAAGATGCTTTGCAGGGCCTACAGAAGCGTTTGGGAGGGCGAGAATGCTGAATCAGTATGATTGCCTGATCAGGCCGATAGTTACAGAAAAGTCCATGTTAGTTACGTCCAATGGATTTTATACTTTTGAAGTCGATTCTTGTGCGACGAAAAAAGATGTTGGGCTGGCTGTGGAATCTGTTTTTAACGTCAGGGTGGACGGTGTAAAGATTCTAAATCGCAAAGGTAAATTAAGAATCTTTAAAAGTAGGCGTGGCGTAAGGTCAGACAGCAAAAGAGCGTTTGTTCATTTGAAAGAAGGCACAATTAATTTTGAGGGCGGGTTTTAATTATGGCCTTAAAGACGTTAAACCCAGTAACTTCCGCCTCTAGAGGTGTTGTTTTAATTGACAGGAGCTCTTTGTGGACAGGTAGGCCGTTAAAAGCTTTGACTTGCGGCAAAAAAAGTTCAGGTGGTCGCAATGCTCGCGGTCGTATTACCAGTCGCCATAAAGGCGGCGGGCATAAAAAACTTTACAGATTCATCGATTTTGCCAGAAATAAAACAAAAGTTCCGGCCGTTGTAGAAAGGATAGAATACGATCCAAATAGGACTTCGTTTATTGCATTGATAAAATATGAGGACGGCGAGTTTTCATATATTGTTGCTCCTCAAAATTTGAAAACCGGGGACGTTGTGGAATCAGGGGAAGAGGTTGGTATAAAAATTGGTAATTGCCTGTTCTTAAGAAGTATTCCCGTAGGTACAGTTGTTCATAATGTTGAGTTGAAAATTGGTAAGGGCGGACAGATAGCCAGGTCTGCCGGAACCAGCGCTCAGATAGTTGGTCGCGATTCTGGCAAAATCGTGTTGCGGCTGTCTTCAGGCGAGACAAGAATTGTCTCTGGCGATTGTAGGGCTACTATAGGAGCTGTTTCTAATCCGGATCAGAAAAATATAAATCTTGGCAAGGCCGGCAGAAATAGGTGGCTTGGCGTCAGGCCAAGCGTAAGAGGTGTCGCAATGAATCCGGTAGATCATCCGCACGGCGGAGGCGAGGGCAAAACAAAAGGTGGGCGTCATCCGGTTACTCCATGGGGAATTCCGACAAAAGGGTACAAAACTCGTCGTAAAACCAAGCCGTCGGATCGTTTTATATTGTCAGGTAGGAAGAAATAGGATATAGAGATGTCTCGTTCTGTTTGGAAAGGGCCGTTTGTTGATGGGTACTTGATAAAAAAGGCTCAAAAAGTTGCTGAGTCAGGTCGTAAAGATGTCATTAAGACATGGTCGAGGCGATCTACGATTATTCCTGACTTTGTTGGAGTTAATTTTGCGGTTCATAACGGAAAGAAATTTATCCCTGTTTATGTGACCGAGGATATGATTGGGCACAAGTTGGGCGAATTTGCCCCTACGCGCACTTTTTACGGTCATTCGGGCGATAAAAAAGCAAAGAAGTAACAGAGCATGGCGAAAAGATTACATTTGACACATAAATCGACTTTGGTTACCGCACGTAGCAGATTTGTAAAAAGCTCGCCTCGTAAGGTTAACTTGATTGCTTCTATGATAAGGGGTAAAACGGTTGCAAAAGCTCTTGGAGCATTGGCGTTTTGTGAGAAAAGCTCAGCTGGTGACGTTTATAAAACTTTGAAATCGGCGATTGCTAATGCTGAAAACAACTGTGGGCTGGATGTCGATTTGTTGATTGTGTCTGAAGCGTATGTTGGAAAAGCAACGACACTGCGCAGATGGAAAGCCGGAGCGTTTGGGAAAGCGCGCCCCATTTTAAAAAGGTCTAGCAATTTGACTATAGTGGTCGGCGAAGTAGAAGGATAATTATGGGACAAAAGATAAATCCACATTCGCTGCGCCTTGGGATTATTAGGAACTGGGATTCTTGTTGGTTTTCTAAGAAAAATTTCGCCGATCGCTTGCATGAAGATTATAAAGTAAGAGCCTTTATCAGGGGGCGATTGTCTCAGGGGGCGATTGCTAGGATTTCTATAGAGCGTATGGCAAAGCGAGTTGTCGTATCCATCCATACTGCGCGACCGGGCGTAATTATAGGTAAAAAGGGCGCAGATATAGAAAAACTCAAAAAAGAATTGTCGGTTTTTGTTGGTGGCGATATTGTACTGAACATTGTGGAGGTACGCAAGCCGGAGGCTGATGCTGAGCTTGTCGCTGAGAATATAGCTTCTCAGATAGAAAAAAGGGTTGGATTTAGACGGGCTATAAAACGCGCTATGCAAGGGGCTTTGCGTTTTGGCGCTCAGGGAATAAGAGTCAATTGTTCCGGTCGCCTTGGTGGAGCGGAAATTGCCAGAATGGAGTGGTATCGCGAGGGACAAGTTCCGTTGCACACTCTTCGTGCGGATATCGAGTATGGTTTCAGGAATGCATTTACGACCTACGGATGTATAGGGGTAAAAGTATGGATATATAAAGGCGAAAAATATGATTCAGATTCTATGTTTTTGCCTAAACGAGCTAAATCCTAATGTTAAAGATAAGGTTTTATGTTTTCTCCTAAAAAGACCAAGTTTCGTAAGCAGTTTAAGGGGCGTATCCATGGGGTCGCTTCCCGTGGAGCGTCGTTGAGCTTTGGTTCTTATGGCTTAAAAGCGATGGAGCCGATGCGTGTAACTGCTGCGCAGATAGAGTCAGCTAGACGCGCTATAACCCGTTGCATGAAAAGGGTTGGTAAGGTTTGGATAAAAATATTTCCGGATGTGCCCGTGTCCAAAAGACCGGCCGAAGTTCGTATGGGAAGCGGAAAGGGGGCGCCTGAGTACTGGGCTTGTCGCGTCCATCCCGGTATGGTTATGTTTGAGATTGACGGCGTAGATGAAGCTGTTGCTCGTGAAGCTATGGAATTGGCGGCAGCCAAATTGCCGATGTCAACCAAATTTGTTGGAAGGATTTTTTAACGGATGATGAAAGAAAGAAAGCAAGAGAAATTACCCGCCTCAATTGACGTCCTTGAGGCTAAAAAAGAGATGGCCAGAATGCGTTTCCGCAGAGCTTTAGGCGAATCGGTTTCTTCTCATCGTTTTCGTGAATTGCGCAAATCTATTGCCGTCACATTAACAAAGGGCGCAAGGGGGGAAAATGCCTAAAAGGGTTCTTTCAGGAATCGTAGTTAGCAATATATGCGATAAAACAGTTACGGTTAATGTGACTCGGCGCGTTAAGCATCCAAGGTATATGAAATACATTCGTGTTTCGAAAAAGTATTTAGCGCATGATCCAAGTAATTCCTGTAATGTTGGCGAAATTGTAAGCATTCAAGAGTCGCGCCCTATATCGAAACGTAAAAGTTGGGTGGTTATGCGTGAGAATGGGGTTTTCCAATGATTCAAATGCAAACGCGGCTTGAAGTAGCTGATAATTCGGGAGCAAAAGAGATAATGTGCATTAAAGTGCTCGGCGGCACTCATCGCAGAACTGCAAACGTAGGAGATATAATTATTGCCTCAGTTAAGAATGCTGTTCCAAGAGGAAAAGTTAAGAATGGCGATGTAGTACGTGCGATTGTCGTCAGGACTGCTTTCCCGGTTCGACGAGAAGATGGGTCTATAATCCGTTTTGACCGCAATGCGGCGGTGTTGTTAAATAAGCAAGACGAACCGATAGGCACGCGTATTTTTGGTCCGGTAACCAGAGAGCTGCGAAGGACAAAAATAACCAAAATTATCTCCCTAGCTCCGGAGGTGTTGTAATGTGCGCGCAGCGTTTGAAGAAAGGGGATAAAGTTGTCGTCATTACCGGTAAAGATAAGGGCCTCAAAGGTGAAATTGAGCGCGTTTTCACCAAGACAAACAAAGCGCTTGTAAAGGGGGTTAATATTGCGATCTGCCATATTAAGCCATCTCAAAGCAATGCTGGTGGAATAGTGAAAAAAGACAGGCCGGTGGATATGTCTAATCTTATGATAATCGATCCTTCGTTGGACAAGCCGACCAGGGTTGGATTTAAGGTGATTGACGGACGTAAGGTGCGTTTTGCAAAACGTTCAGGGGCTGTTTTGGATTGAATAAAAGGAAGTTAGGCTTAAATGAGCAGGCTTTACCAAGAATATAACGAGGTTATTGTTACTAAGCTCCAAGAAGAGTTTGGTTACAAGAATAGGTTTCAGGTTCCTAGACTGGAGAAAATAGTCTTGAACATGGGTGTAGGCGAAGCCTTGGCCGACAGCAAGCATATAAAGCAGGCGTCTGAAGAGCTAAGCTGGATATCCGGGCAGAAAGCGGTTGTAACAACGGCGCGTAAGTCGATAGCCGGGTTTAAGCTGCGAGCAGGTAATAAAATTGGAGCCAAGGTTACATTGCGTGGAAGCCGAATGTATGAGTTTTTGGATAGGTTAATTAATATAGCCTTGCCAAGAGTTAGGGATTTCAGAGGATTTTCAACGCGCGCTTGTGATGGAAGCGGAAATTATTCCTTTGGGATAAAGGAACAGATAATTTTTCCGGAAGTTGCTACACGTGAGGCGGATACTATCCGAGGCCTAGATGTAACTTTTGTAACTACGGCAAAGAAAGATGAAGAGTGTGTTTTTTTGTTAAAAATGTTTAATTTTCCTTTTGCAAAGGCTTGAAATATGGCAAAAAAGAGCTCTATAGAAAGAGGGTTGCATGTAAGAGAGCTGGTTCGTCGTGCAAAAAATAAGCGGGATGCGCTAAAACGCCGCATCTATGATCGCAACAAGGATCCGGTAGTTCGCTTTGCGGCTCAAATGAAATTGGCCGGACTTTCGAGAAACGGTTCCGCTACGAGGATAAGGAATCGGTGTGAGATTACCGGGAGGGCCAGAGGATATTACCGTAAGTTTAGGGTCTCTAGAATCATGATCAGAGAAATGGCAGCGCAGGGAATAATCCCTGGGATGAGAAAAGCGAGCTGGTGAGGAAGGGTTTGATAATATGTGTATGACCGATCCCGTATCAGATATGTTTACCAGGATGAGGAATGCTGGTATGCGTGGCTTCAAGGCTGTGTCCGTTCCTGCTTCTAAAGAAAAGGCTCGTATTCTTGAGGCTTTGCTTAGAGAGGGTTACATAGATGGATATTCTGAGGAGATCAAAGACAGGTTTTCTAGCATTTCCATAAGCCTTAAATATCATGGCGGAAAGCCTGTTATTTCCAGCATTTCCAGAGTATCGAAACCTGGGTGCAGAATTTATGCAGACGTAAAGTCTATTCCGCAAGTTAACAATGGTCTCGGCGTCTCAGTAATATCTACGTCAGCGGGGGTGTTTTCCGACGCAGAAGCCAGAGAAAGAAAGCTGGGTGGCGAAGTTATTTGTAAAGTGTTTTAGAAGGCATTTATGTCGCGTGTAGGCAAGCATCCAATAGTTGTTCCTTCTGGGGTGAAAACTTCTATGGAAGGTTCGGTTTTTGTTGCCAGATCTGAAAAAGAAGAGTTTAGATTCCCTGTACCTGATACTGTGAAAGTGTCATTGGAGGGATCAAAAATTTCTTTTACAGGGGCGGGTAAAGACAAAAAGGCTAAGCAGATGTGGGGAACTGTAAGGGCGATTGTGAATAATGGGGTTCTTGGCCTGGCAACTCCTTTTTACAGCAGGGTTGAGCTTGTTGGGGTTGGTTATAAAGCGTCAATGCAGGACAAAAATTTGGTTTTGCAATTGGGATACAGCCATGATGTTGTTTTTAGCATTCCTGAAGGAATCTCCGTTAAGTGCGAAAAACCCACAACTATTTTGGTCGGCGGGGCAGATAAAAGAAAGGTGGGGCAAGCAGTAAGAGAGCTTCAAAACCTCAGAAAGCTGGAACCTTATAAAGGCAAAGGAGTTATAAAAGAAGGTCAGCACATAATCAGAAAGGAGGGGAAGAAGAAATAGCGATGTCAAGGTTTGACGAAAACTTCAAACGAAGGGAGCGTCGGGTGCGTCATAACGTGAAGAAGTGTGCGTGTGGGCGTAAGAGGCTTTCGATTTTTAGGTCACAGCGCCATGTTTACGCTCAAATAATAGACGATGAGAGAGGTGTGACTTTGTGTTCGGTCTCCACCTTAAGTGAAGAGTTTTCGAAATTGGAAGCAAAGCCAAACAAAACGGGTAATGTTGAGGCGGCTTCTTCGGTTGGCAAACTTATTGCACAAAGGGCTTTAGGGAAAGGCATACGAGATGTAGTTTTTGATCGCGGGGGTTATGCCTACCATGGGCGTATCAAAGCCTTTGCCGAAGCTGCTCGCGAAGGTGGATTGGTGTTTTAAAATGGTTTTTATATGACGCAACAAATTGCTGCAGAGGCAGATTCTCATAGAGAGGCTCTGGTAGAGAAATTAGTAGCGATTAACCGCGTGGCAAAAGTTGTTAAAGGCGGTAAGAAATTTTCTTTTGCTGCACTGGTCGTTGTCGGCGATGGTCATGGCCGAGTTGGATTTGGCACAGGCAAAGCGCGTGAAGTCTCGGATGCTGTAAAAAAGGCTTCCGATCAAGCAAAGAAGACTATGATTCACATCCCTTTGAGAGAATCCCGTACTTTGCATCATGACATAAAATCCGCTTATGGGGCAGGGCTGGTTGTGATGCGATCTGCTCCGGCTGGCACGGGTATAATTGCGGGTGGCGCCATGCGGGCGATTTTTGAGGCCTTGGGCGTTCAAGACGTCGTCAGTAAATGTGTTGGCACGGCTAATCCGCACAATATGGTTCGCGCCACTTTTAAAGCGCTGGAAAACATAGTTTCGCCTCGTAATATAGCGGCTAAGCGAAACAAAAAAGTGGGTGATTTGACCTCGAGAAGAGTTGGCGCGAGCAGTGGAAACTAAAATGCCGAAGAAAGCAGTAAATGTAAAGCCGAGCGCAAAAAAAAAGAAAAGTCTTGGTGAGGGAAAAGCGGTTGAGACTACGCTCGAAAAGAGCGTGGCTACTGCTAAGTTAAAAATTACTCAAGTAAAAAGTTTTATAGGGAGAAAAGGTGGTCAGGAGCTATCCTTAAGAGCCCTTGGACTTGGTAGAATAGGGAAAAGCAGAGTTTTGCTGGATGTTCCTGAAACTAGAGGGCTTGTGGATCGCGTAAAGCATCTGGTAACAATAGAGGTTGTATGACAGAGCGAAGTTTTTCTCTTAGAGCGCTGCTTCCGTCGGAGCGAAGCAAGCGCAAACGTAGAGGTAGAGGTATAGGCTCTGGCCTTGGTAAGACTTGTGGTTATGGACACAAAGGCGGCAAAGCGCGAGCAGGACGAGGGAAAGTTAAATTTTTTGAAGGGGGGCAAACGCCTCTTTACAGGAGACTTCCAAAACGGGGTTTTAAACCTGTCGCGTCCAAAGACAATGTAGCTTTTATAAACATTGGGTCGATACAGCTGTTATTCGACTCTGGAAAAGTCAAAAAATCAGAGGTTATCGATTTGTCTTTGCTTCAGAGACTCAGATTGGTTAAAGCAAAAAGTACGTGCCTACGAATTCTTGGTAAAGGCGAACTCAGTGATTCGGCCAATATATCCGCAGATCATTTTACTGCCTTGGCCTTATCTTCTATTGAGCGGGTCGGTGGTAAAGCTATTAAGGGGCAAACTTAAATGGCCTTTAGTAACGACTCTTTGGCGCAAGGAATAAACTGGGCGTCTTTTTCCCAAGCGACAGATCTTAAAAAGCGGCTGTTGTTTACGGTGCTGGCCCTTTTAGTATACCGTGTCGGGACTTATGTTCCTTTGCCGGGAGTAAATCCGGAAATCATATCTGAAATTGGACGCAGGAATATGGGCGGTATTCTTGGTATGTTTGATATGTTTTCTGGTGGAGCTTTAGGGCGCATGACTATTTTTGCCTTAAACATTGTCCCTTATATATCGGCAAGTATTATCATTCAGTTGTTTACAGTTATTTCTCCAACCTTTGAGGCCCTTAAAAAAGAGGGAGAGATCGGCCGTCGCAAATTAAATCAATATACGCGTTATTTAACCGTCGGTATCGCCAGTATTCAGGCCTATGGGCTGTCGATCGGCCTAATGAGCATGTCTTCTGGTTCGCAAGCGGTGACCACTATTGGGGCGCTATTCTCTATTATTTCAGTTCCTACGCTTGTCGGTGGAACTGTGTTTTTGATGTGGTTAGGTGAGCAGATTACTTCAAGAGGGATCGGTAACGGCTCATCGCTTATAATTTTTGCGGGAATCGTGGCAAATTTGCCAAGATCATTGTTGAATGCCTTGGAACTTGGCAAGAGTGGAGCTTTATCGCCAGGGGTTATAGTGTTTTTTGTATTTGTTGTTGTATGCGTGATTACTCTGGTTGTTTTTGTTGAGCGAGCTCAGAGAAAAATAACGGTACATTATCCTCAACGCCATATGGCTGTGGGGAAAAGCAATACAGAGTCGTCGCACCTGCCTTTAAAAATAAACACTTCCGGAGTTATTCCTCCGATATTTGCGAGCTCTCTTCTATTACTTCCCGCGACCCTTGTAGGTCTAGGAGCAGGTTCAGGCGCCGAGTGGGCGCAGGCTTTGGCCAGATATTTATCTCACGGTCATCCGCTGTATATAAGCGTGTACGTTGGGCTATTAGTGTTTTTTTCGTTTTTCTATACGGCTATTGTTTTTAATCCAGACGACGTTGCTGACAACTTAAGGAAATCTGGCGGATTTGTTCCTGGAATTCGACCGGGCGAGCATACTGCTAAATATCTGTATTTTGTTCTGGAACGTTTGACTGTTGTTGGGGCTATATACCTGTCGTTCATATGTATATTGCCAGAGTTATTGATTGCTAAGCTGGCAGTCCCTTTCTTTTTTGGCGGAACGAACATCTTAATTGTGGTAAGTGTTACAATAGATACGATATCGCAGATCTATACCCATTTGCTAGCCTATCAATACAAGGGAGTATTGAGAAAAGCAAAGTCTCGAGGAGTAATTAAACCGTGAGCGAAGGTTTGTATCCTGTTGTGGCTTTGTTTGGAGCGCCCGGTGCCGGTAAAGGCACACAGTCTGAGCTGCTGGTTGAAAGGCTTGGCTTTAAGCATTTTTCAGTGGGAGATCTTTTGAGGGCGGAAGTCGCGAAAAACAGCAGTATCGGTAATATAGCCGCTTCTTATATAAATCAGGGAAAATTCGTTCCAGATTATGTTTCTTGCGATGTTGTAAAGGCGTATTTTCTTGAAAACGACGGCGATATGGTTATTATTGACGGTTTTCCAAGAACGATTGGTCAAGCCAAAGAGCTTCAGATTTTGCTAAAGCTATTCCCGCAGGTTCGTTTTTTTGCAATACATGTTAAATTGGCGACCGACATAGTCAAAGCCAGAATATGCAAGCGATTTATGTGCGGCGGGTGTCAAGCAATTTATAGTAAAGAAAGTTTTAAATCGGGGTTTGTCTGTCCAAAGTGTGGCTCTAATGAAATGACAACTAGAAAAGATGATTCAGAAGAGGTCGTGCAGACTAGGATCGATGAATATGAAAGGAACGTGACGGATCTGCTTGACCTTTATATGTCAGAAGGCGTATTGTCTGTTGTCGACGGTTCTGGTTCTGCGGAGTCTGTATATGAAAAGATCAGCTCTGTAATTAGTAAAGGTTTGGTAGCGTAGAGATAAGCCATGGCTCGTATATCAGGCGTTGATTTGCCAAGTAAAAAGCGTGTCGAAGTCGCGTTGTCTTATCTTTATGGGATTGGGTTAACAAGGGCTAAGTATATTTGCAAGAAGTTGGGAATTGCTGCAGATGTTCGGACTTTCCAGCTTGATGAAGATCAGATAGCAAAAATACGTGGCGTAATTGACTCAGAATTCCATATTGAAGGAGATCTGCGTCGCGAAATTTCTATGAACATAAAAAGGCTGATGGACCTCGGCTGTTATAAGGGGTTGCGTCACAGAAAAAAGCTGCCGGTGCGCGGCCAGCGTACCCACACCAATGCTCGCACAAGAAAAGGTCGGGGAATTGCGATTGCGGGTAAAAAGAAAGTTACTAGATAAAATATCTGAGGGGATTGGGTATGGTTTATAAGGCAGGGCAGGGCGCAAAGAAAAAGGATAAAAAGAATATAATCGCGGCAATTGCCCATGTACATGCTAGTTTTAATAATACGATAATAACAATTACCGACATGCGTGGCAGTACAGTCGCTTGGTCGTCGGCGGGAAATGCCGGATTTAAAGGGGCTCGCAAATCGACGCCGTATGCTGCTCAGCTGGCGGCTGAAAAAGCCGGTAATTTGGCCAAGGAGTGTGGCATAAAAACGCTGGACGTTGAGATTTGTGGTCCGGGATCTGGGCGAGAATCGGCATTAAGAGCCTTACAAGCGGTTGGTTTTGCGATTAATTCAATAAAAGATGTAACTCCTATACCTCATAATGGTTGTCGTCCGCCAAAGCGTAGGCGGGTTTAGTATTCTATTCGGAGAATAGTTTTATGATGAGAAAGCACTGGCAAGATCTTATTCGCCCTTATAAGATGCAAATTTCTGAAGTCGACGGTCAAAACGATCGGCTTGGCTCCGTCGTTGCAGAGCCTCTAGAGCGTGGGTTTGGTCTTACGCTAGGCAATGCTCTCAGGCGAGTGTTATTGTCGTCTTTATCAGGCGCAGCAGTCTCATCTATTAAAATAGACGGTGTTTTGCATGAGTTTTCAGCTATTCCTGGGGTCAGAGAAGACGTTACCGATATCGTATTGAACATAAAGTCCATGGCTTTGACTATGGATGGATCGTCTGAAAAGAAAATAAAGATTTCTGTCAAAGGGCCTTGTATAGTTACTGCAGGTATGTTTGAGACCGGATATGATGTGAAAATTTTGGATCCAAACCATCATATATGCACCGTTGATGATGGCTGTCAGTGTTCAATGGAGGCGACAGTTTCTTCGGGAAAAGGATATGTGTCCGCCAATGAAAATAAGTCAGAGGATATGCCCATAGGGCACATAGCTGTTGATTCGTTATATAGCCCAGTTAGAAGGGTTGTTTATAAAGTGGAGAATACTCGTGTTGGGCAGGCAACTGATCGTGATCGTTTGATTATGACGGTTGAGACTGACGGTTCAATTAAACCTGCGGATGCAGTTGCTTTTGCTGCTAGAATTCTTCAAGATCAACTTGAAGGATTTATAAACTTTAACGAGCCGCGAGTCGATGAATTGGAAAGAAAGTCCGCTGAAGAGCCGCTCAATCCCAATTTATTACGTTTGGTTGAAGAGCTTGAATTATCAGTTAGGTCGATGAATTGCCTTAAGAGCGACAACATAGTCTATATTGGAGACCTAGTTCATAAGACAGAAAATGAGATGCTGAAGACGCCTAACTTTGGCCGCAAGTCTCTCAATGAAATAAAAGGGACTCTTTCCCAAATGGGACTGCATCTTGGGATGCAGATATTGGGTTGGCCTCCTGAAAATATCGGGGAAATGGTCAAAAAATTAAACGATACTTTTTAGCTTGCTGGAGGGCTGGTTATGCGTCATGGTATAAGTGGAAGGAAGTTTAATCGTAAAGTTGCGCATAATAAGGCGTTGTTGGTTAATTTGGCGAAATCCTTAATTAAGTACGAGCAGCTTGTTACGACTTTACCCAAAGCAAAGGAACTAAGGCCGCTGGTTGAAAAGGCCATTACTTTGGGAAAAAAAGGCGGGTTGCATAAGCGTCGTCAGGCTATTTCTTTGCTTGGAGACAGTTCGTTGGTTACTAAGGTGATGAGCGGCTTGTCTGAACGTTATAAGGGCAGGGCAGGGGGGTATACACGGATTCTTCATAACGGTTTTCGTAAAGGCGATCGCGCCCCAATGGCTGTAATAGAGTTGATCGATAGGGACGAAAATGCAAAGCCCCAGACAGCGGCAAAGCTTTCAGCCTCTCCTGTAACTGAGCAGCGCTAGCGTTATGCGCTGCAACATGGCATGAACCATAGCGCTTTTTCTAAAACTTTTTTGCAAGAACTAACCGAAGTAATCGAAAAGATTAATGTAAAAGATGTGGAAAGGTTGGCTCTTGAGTTGCTCAACTTAAGAGAGCGCAATGGAAGATTGTTTGTTCTTGGCGTTGGGGGAAGTGCAGCCAGCGCAGCTCATGCAGTGTGTGACTTCAGAAAATTATGCGGTATAGAAGCCTACGCCGCCTCAGATAATATTCCGGAACTGACTGCTAGAACGAACGATGATGGATGGGAAAATGTTTTTTGTGAATGGCTGAAAGTTAGTAGGATATCAGATAAAGACGCTTTGCTTATATTTTCTGTAGGGGGCGGAGTGTCGGAAAAGAACGTCAGCGTAAATTTAATCCGCGCTATTAATTTAGCCAAGGAAATTGGCGCAAAAGTATTTGGCATAGTCGGCCGAGACGGGGGATATACTAAGGCTAGAGGCGACTGCGTTGTGCTAATTCCTGACATCACAAACTCCGGTAGAGTAACTCCATATACAGAGGCTCTCCACAGCGTTATATGGCATTGTTTGGTGAGTCATCCGAAACTGCAGTTAAACAAAACTAAATGGTAAAAAATTTTTGCTTGCTATATTTACTACAAGACCAAAACTCGTTGCCTTTGTAGAATGACGTGACATCGCAGCACGTAAATGGACTGAGCTCTTATGAATCAAAGAAAAACCTTTCAATAAATGCAAAAAGATAGTCTCATATCTTTAAGATGATAGAGGACTACATGCCCTCGAGTTCTTTCTTACTGCCAAAAACTGTAAAATACTTTAACGTGAACAAACTAAGGCCTGGCAGTGAACTACTTTCCCGAGTCTTAAGACGCAGTATCATCGCCGCTGGGAACTTTCGCTTTCCAGTTCGAAATGGAATGGAGCGTTGGGCTTCCCGCTATTGCCACCAGGCCAAATTTAACAAATGCACTATGCTATACTTCAAAAATTAAGTAAACAGTTTTTTTATTAATCACAATAATTAAGTGGATAGGAGATGAAATTTAGAGATGCCTTTTGCAGAAGGCACTACTTGGGAGACCTACTATTAGAAATCAAGAAAGGTTATTATAACCCCACAACCAAATTCTAGTTTTAATTAATAATAGCAGTATTTGTGAAGAGCTGAGAGAGAGGGAACGGCATTGAATTTATTATCGATGGGATTGAGCATGGAACAGATGGGCAAGGCTACCGGTCTAACATCCGTAGA